>JBBITI010000043.1:0-21931 GCA_037440885.1 Dehalococcoidales bacterium
CCGGCTCGATGCATAAAATATTATGTACAAAATATGGAGACAAACCTTGTATCTTTACTGCCCTCGCTTTTCCGCTTCCCGCTTTGTCCCGGTCAGAGATAAGCGAAACGGAAAGGAGATAAGGTCACCGCTGAAACCCATTCCACGAGGGAATTGTTTCTGCAAAATTGCCTTATCAGCCTCGAATTGTTTTTTCCCGGTAATCCGGTCGGGGATGGATTTGTATTCAACCGCATCGGATATCACCTTGAATAAACGAAAAAGTGTATTTCCTGAATTTTAGAAGGCTGTGTTACAATTCGGTTATCAGGGCAAGGCGCGCCGCGCCTTGCCCTTGAGGTGTTTGTCCTGTATGGCTTTGGAATTAAATAACTTGTTATCGCTTCTCGGTGATAATCCGGTTTACCGGCGGCTGCTAGCGGAGTTATCGCAGAATAGCGTGGTCTCGGTTTCCCTGGTTGAGTCAGCGAAACCATTCCTCGTCGCGGCTTTAGTACGGAATTTGCGCATACCTCTTCTTGTGATCACCGGTCAACCGGAGAAAGCCCGGAACCTGTTCGAACAGATCCAGGTCTGGTGTCCGCAGGAGCAGGTGCGATTGTTCCCCGATCCGGAAGGGATGCCTTACGAACGGTTGACGACTGATGATACGATTGAACTGGAACGCTTGCAGGTGCTGGCGGAACTGGTTCGCTACGACCCGGCTGACCGGCAGGCTCCTGTCCCCCTTGTGATTGCCTCCGCCGCGGCATTGGTCCAGAAGACAATTTCACCGGTGGAATTAAAAACGGCCAGCCATGATATCAAGACCGGGATGGAGACAACTCCTTTCGATCTCCTGGCACGCTGGCAGGCGATCGGTTACCGCGTCGAGCCCACCGTTGATGTCCCGGGTACGATCAGCCATCGCGGCGGTATCGTCGATATTTTCCCACCGCACACTGCTAACCCGGTCCGTATCGAATTTTTTGGTAATACCATCGACAGCATCCGCTGGTTCGACCCGGTCAGCCAGCGTTCCCTCCGGTCGTTACCGGTCATCTCGATCACGCCGGCCACCGAATTCCTCGTAAATGATGCCCTGCTGTCAGACAGGTTGAGCAATCTGGAATTGGATGGCATGCATCCGGAAGCGCAGCAGCAGCTTACCGCTGATATTACAACTTTGCGCGAGGGAACCAGCGCGGGCATCAGGCAACATTATGCGTCGTTCTTTAACCGGAGCGGTTTAGCCGATTATTTCAGCGGTAATGCGCTGGTCATTATCGATGAGCCGGAGACTTTCTATAATGCCTTGGAAGACCTGGCAGACCGGGTGGAAGGTATCCGTAACGAAAAACTGGCATCCGGTGTTCTGCCGGCGGGTTTTCCCCGTCCTTGTTTTACCGTTGCTGAGATCCGTTCAACTCTGATTGCAAACAGAATACTGTCTCTGTCGACCTGGGGTGTCGCTCAGCGTTTGACCTTGCCTTTTAAAACCGCGCCGGGTTACGCCGGTCAAATAGCTGCCCTTATCCAGAAAATAATGGAAATGCTTTCCCTGCGCAAGCGGGTGGTCGTAGTGAGCAATCAGGCGGGGCGACTCGCGGAGTTACTGGAAGAGCAGGCTATCCCTGCTCCGGTACTGAACAGTGTCAGCGTAACTCCGACCAAAGGTACCTTGACTTTGATTCAGGGGCTCCTGGGTGAGGGATGGGTACTCAACGATGAGACTTTTCTGTTCACCGATACCGAAATCTTCGGCTTTACCAAACAGCGGCGCCTTTTGCGGCGGCGCCCCGTGCCGCGCCATAAGCTTGTGGTTGATATCACGCCGGGTACTTATGTGGTGCACGTGGAGCACGGTATCGCCCGGTTGCAGGGTGTCGTCACTATGACTACTCGTGAGGGTCAGAAAGAGTATCTTGTGCTGGAGTATGCCGCCGGAGACAAGTTGTACGTTCCCTCCGACCAGATCGACCGGGTAACGCGTTATATCGGAGCCGGGGAGAAGGCTCCGATCTTAAGCCGTCTGGGTACTCAGGACTGGGTAAAAACCCGACAAAAGGTCAGCGAAGCAGTAGAGAAAGTTGCTCGTGAGTTGATTGCTCTTTATGCCACCCGTGAAGTCGTGCCCGGCTTTGCTTTCTCCCGGGACACACTCTGGCAGCAAGAGATGGAGGCTTCTTTCCCCTATGTCGAGACACCCGATCAGTTAACCGTACAGGCGGAAGTAAAAGAGGATATGGAGAAGGCAAAACCGATGGACCGCCTGGTGTGCGGTGATGTGGGGTACGGGAAGACGGAGATTGCGGTGCGGACAGCTTTCAAAGCGGTGATGGACCACAAGCAGGTGGCTCTGCTGGTGCCGACTACGGTCCTCGCCGAGCAGCATTTCGTTACTTTCAGCCAGCGTTTTGCTGCATTCCCCCTCCGCGTAGAGGTCCTCAGTCGCTTTCGGACTCACCGGGAACAGGAACGTATCCTGGCTGGACTGGCTGACGGTACAGTGGATATTTGCATCGGAACGCACCGCTTGATACAGAAAGATGTGGTCTTTAAGAACCTGGGGTTACTGATAATTGATGAAGAACAGCGCTTCGGCGTAGCGCACAAGGAATTTCTGAAAAAGGTCCGTCACGAAGTAGACGTGCTGGCGCTGAGCGCTACCCCGATTCCGCGTACCCTGCATATGTCCCTGGTAGGGGTACGCGATATGAGTGTGATGGAGACGCCGCCGGAAGATCGCCTGCCGGTGAAAACTTATGTTGCCGCATACGAGGACCGCTTGATACGGGAAGCAATACTGCGAGAACTGGAACGGAACGGCCAGGTCTTCTTTCTGCACAACCGGGTGCAGAGTATTGATTATGTGGCCGGTAAACTTCAGGTGCTGGTACCGGAAGCGCGGTTTGCAGTGGCTCACGGCCGGATGGACGAAGAACAATTGAACCGCGTCATGACCGACTTCGTTCAATGTAAAGCCGACGTCCTGGTATGTACCACCATTATCGAATCCGGCCTGGACATGCCGAACGTGAATACCCTGATTGTCAACCAGGCTGACCGCTTCGGGCTTGCCCAGTTGTACCAGCTTCGGGGGCGGGTGGGACGCGGCGCGAACACCGCTTATGCCTATTTCTTGTATGACCGGGGGAAACGGTTGACCGAAATCGCGGAGAAACGCTTGCAGACGATTTTCGAAGCCACCGAGCTGGGTGCTGGCTTCGGTATTGCCATGAAAGACCTGGAGATCCGGGGGGCGGGCAACTTGCTTGGCTTACGGCAGAGCGGTCATATCAGCGCCGTCGGCTTCGGTCTTTATACCCAGCTCTTAGCGCGCGCCGTGGACGAGCTGAAGGCCAGGCGGGCAGGTGTCCCGGAACAACAGGTCAAAGAAGCCCAACTGCCGCCTTCAACGATCGATTTGCCTTTACGGGCATTCATCCCCGAAGACTACGTGGCTGATCTGAATACCAGGATCGCCCTCTACCAGAAGCTGGTCAGGCTGGAAATACCGGGTGGTATCGAATCATTGCGCCAGGAATTTGCCGACCGCTTCGGGGCACTACCGAAAGAAGTGGAGAACCTGTTATACGGCGTGAAGATTAAGATCCTGGCATCACAGGCTCATATCGAATCGGTGGCGATGGACGAAGGTGACATCGTACTGCGGCGGTTTACCGGGATGCGTTTCACGAAAGAGAAAATTGAACCTTACATGAGGGGGTTGCACCTGCCGGTAGGCAGCTTGCGGTTCGATCCGCTGGCAATCCGGATCAACCCGAAGCGCATTGGCCCGCACTGGCAGCAGGTGCTGGAAGACATTGTCAGGAGAGCGGGGGGATAGAATAACAAGACGATTCTCGTACGGGAGGACACCGGTTTGTTCCTTGAACGCAGAACAATCCGCACTGTGCCACTTTGGATTCGATCGGCTTCTGCTTCATCAAGTTCCTCGATAAATACCGGGCATGGTTTTACGGAAGAATTCAAACCTTTTAGACAGACGCAACGGCGGATTTTCGCCTGGCTGCCCTCAGACAAATATCTAGATAACTTGCTTGTGCTGTTCCAGGTATTTATCGGTGGAGACCGCGGCGGTCGCCCCGTCTCCGCAGGCGGAGATAACCTGCCGGATCGAACCGGAGCGGATATCACCGGCGGCAAAAATGCCGGGTGCGCTGGTTTCCATGTGCTCGTTGACGATGATCTGTCCGGCCGGGTCGAGGTTCACGATGTCCTTGAGATAGGCGGTGTTGGGCGTGAAACCGATGGCGATGAAAACCCCTTTGACGTCCAGGGTAGACTCCGTGCCCGATTGCACGTCACGTAGTTTTACTCTTTCGACCGTGTCTTCGCCTTCGATGGCGGAAATAGTTGAATTCCAGGCGTACTTGATCTTGGGTTGCCTGAAGAGCCGTTCTTGCTCGATTTTAGTTGCCCGCAGTTCGTTGCGGCGGTGGATGAGAGTGACTGATGAAGCAAAGCGGGTAAGGTGTAACGCTTCCTGGATTGCGGCATTGCCGCCGCCGACGACGGCAACCGTCTGATCGGTAAAGAAAGCGGCGTCGCAGGTGGCGCAATAGGAAACCCCGCGGCCGGTAAACTCTTTTTCACCCGGTACCCCGATTGACTGCCTGGAGGAACCTGAGGCAATTATTAACGAGTGCGCTGTGTAGTCGCCTTCACCGGTCTTGACGGAGAAATCGGTCCCGTCAACCTTGATGCTGTTGAGCTGGGTCATCAGGGTTTCCAGGCCGAATTTGGTGGCTTGCTGGTGCATCATCTGGGTTAAGTCCATGCCGCTGATACCGTCGGGGAAGCCGGGGTAGTTTTCTACTGTTTCAGCGTAGACGATGTTCCCGCCAATGATGTCTTTTTCTAGTAGTAGGGTTTTACGGCGGGCTCGTGCCGCGTAGATACCGGCTGTAAGTCCCGCCGGCCCCCCGCCGACTATTATCACATCATAAACGTTACCGCTCATGTCTCTACCTCAAGGCTAGCTTCAATGACATCAAGAAGCTGGCGGATATCGAAACCGCCGGCAATCCGGGGTCGGCCGTTGGCTAAAAGAACCGGAAACGGCATATCCTGCACAATCGTTTTTATTTGCGTTATCCCGGGGTTATCGCCTGTCGCCGGCAAATCGATCACCTCGATCTCTACCCGGTCACCGAAACGTTCCTTGACCCGCTGCCGGGCAATATCCAGGGCGTCCGGGAAAGACCAGTCTCCACCGCAGTTGCCCGAGCAGTGCTGGCTGGAACTATCGGCTACAATCGTGATCTTTACCGCCGCTGGTTCAGTCAAGCGAATCCTCTAATGTCTTGACCAGGTTGGCTTTGGAACGGAAACCGACCATATGCGATACCGGTTTGCCGTTGATAAATAACATTATCGTCGGTAAACTCTTTACATTATAACGGGCAGCGACTTGTTGATTATCATCAACGTTCATCTTCAGGAAAATGATTCGTCCGTCATATTCCAGGGCTAGTGCGTCAATGATCGGAGAAACCATTTTACATGGCTTACACCATTCCGCCCAGAAGTCGATGAGAACCGGTTTTTGAGACCGGAGAACCATGCTGTCGAAAGTGCTATCATCAACCTTGAGTGGAGATGCCATCATAAGCCTCCTTTATTTTCTGCCATACTTTTTTATCGGCGGCCCGTTTGGCCAGGCCTATCGCATTCTTGATGGCAGTGGATTGACTGCGTCCGTGAGCAATAATGATGTTCCCATTCAAACCTAACAAGCTGGCCCCGCCATACTGGCGGAAATCCAAGCCTTTTGCCAGAGTTCCCAGGCCAACTTCCACTAAAAGCTCGCGTCCCCGGACGTTATAAGCGCGAGCAAAAGTCTGGCCATGATTTTTTAATCTTAAAAGAGTATCCCCGATTCCTTCAAGGGTCTTAAGTACGATATTGCCGGTAAAACCATCGGTAACCACGATATCCGCGCTACCCCGGGGGATATCATGACCTTCGACATTCCCGATGAAGTTAAGCTTAGAAGCTTTGAGTAGGGGATAGGTTTCTTTGGCGAGACGATTTCCTTTACCCTCCTCACCTCCCATGTTGAGCAGGCCGACTCGCGGAGAATCCAGCCCAAAAATTTCACTGGCATAAATATTACCAAGCTGGGCAAACTGCAGCAGGTGTTCGGGACGACAGTCGGCATTGGCGCCCGAATCCAGAAAGACAACCGGGACACTGCTAATATTGATAATAGTGGCGATCGCCGGGCGGTCGATACCTTCGGTCTTGCCGAGCCCGGCATAAGCGCCATAGAAAACAGCGCCGGTATTACCGGCGGAGATAAAACCTGAGGCGGTGCCTTCTTTAACTAGCCTGATACCGATGACTATCGATGATTGCGGTTTGCGTGTAACGCCTTCAACTGGGTGGTCGTTGAAACTGATGACTTCATCAGCTTCGATAATACCGATGCCGTATTCATTAAGCTGCCGTCCGCCGAGGACGGTGATAATATCCTTGCGCCCGACAAGAGCGATTTTTACATGGTATTCCTGGGCGGCTTTAATTGCGCCGCGAACTATCTCACGAGGGGCGTAATCTCCCCCGGCAGCGTCGACAGCGATAAAGGGTTCGTTTTCCCGTGTTCCGGACTTCCCGGGCATATGTTATTAACTCCTATTCTAATCACCGTGGGGTGATTATTCCCCTGAGGTTACTATTTGCCATCGGCGAATTCCTGTTTAACCTTCTCCATTATAGCCGGGTTGCCAAGTAAGTCAACGGCAGTAAGCGCCATAGCTTTAGCGGCATCCAGCATCCCGTTTAGACCTTCTTCAGAAGCTGCTGCAACCGCAAATTCCGGAGAGTGTATCACGACACCAGGAGCGATATTGATCGAAGGATGAATACTGGGAACGAGATGACTGACATTGCCCATATCGGTACTACCGAAGGTTTCTTGAGTCTCGAGGATCAGAGGATTGCGGTTTAGTATCTGCATATTTTGTTGATAGAGACGGGCGATTGCCAGATTGCTACGCATCGTAGCATATCGGACCGGATCCCATCTATATTGCAACACTGCTCCGGTGGCAACTGCCGACCCGGTGAAGCAGTTCAAGATTTTCAACTTCAATTCTTCAAGATAAGCGTCGTCGCGAGCGCGAATCAGGAATGTACCGGCGGAATGAGATGGAACGACATTGACCGCTTGCCCGCCGTCAGTGATGATGCCGTGAACCCGTGCCGAACTACGGATATGCTGGCGCAGGGCATTGATAGCATTAAATGATGCTATCATCGCATCAAGAGCATTGATCCCGGCCTCCGGCCGGGCGGCGGCGTGAGAGGCTTTGCCGATGAATTCGACATCGAGTGTCTGACAGGCGAGGGTCTGCGTAGTAACGGTATCCGAATTATCGGGATGTACGAGCATCGCTGCATCAAGGTCGCGGAACCAGCCGCGATCGGCCATGACGGCTTTCCCCCCAAACATTTCTTCTGCAGGGGTGCCGATAGCGGCGATGCTGCCGCTGAAAGTATCGACAGCTATTTTTGTGCCGAGAGCGGCACCCACCGAAGCTGCGGCGATCAGGTTATGGCCGCAACCGTGACCGATATCGGGCAAGGCGTCGTATTCGATGAGGAATGCCACTGCCGGTCGCTTATTACCGTAACGAGCATCCAGGGCAGTGGTCAGTCCACAAATTTCACGGTTGACCTTGAAGCCATTCTTTTCAAGCAACTCCGTAATCCAGGCAGTCGCTTTGATTTCTTTGAAGCCGAGTTCAGGGTTATGATGTATTTTCAAAGCAAGATCGCGTAGCGCATCAGCTTCGTTATTGATGGCATTGATCACTGCATGTTTGATGTCTGCGATCTTCATGGTGCAAAATTGTCGGAAGAATAATTACGCCGCCCCTTTGCGGGCAAGATAGTCTTTTTTACCAGCTTCAAACCAGGTTACACGTTCTTTGATAACCTGCCTGATCGGCAATTTGTAAGGACAGCGTTCTTCACACTTGCCACAATCAGTGCATTTGGCGGCGGCTTCCATAGCCCGGGAGATCATATCAGTATAGAATCTTTCTTCAGGTAACCGCTTGGCGAAAGAGGGACTTGTCATGACTGTAGATATCGGAATTTCATTAGTACAGGGCTGGCAATAGTCACAACGGTGGCAGAATTGCTTCCCCAATTCATCTTTCATACGGACCATTTCTGTTTTTTCTGAAGGGGTCATACGGGGAGAATTTTCAAGAATACCCACGATTTCGTCAATTTCACGCACCTTTTCGATACCCGGGATAGGGATAATATCGGAGAACTGAAACAGGTATTTAAAAGCGATTCGGGCATTGTCGAGCATACCGCCGGCTAACGGTTTCATGACGATGAAGCCGACATCATGCTGGCGGGCAAGCGGGATCAGTTCGGTAGCAGCCTCGTCAGTAACGAAATTAAAGGGAAACATAATAGTTTCAAAAAGATCGGAGGCGACCGCTTTTTTTGCAATGTCGATCTGATGGGAAGTGATGCCGATATGCCGGATTTTTCCGGCTTTTCGGGCCTGTTCGACAAATGCGAGGAGACCATCGGATTCTACAATGGCATCATAATGCTTATTGTTATTGACTCCGTGAAACTGGTAGATGTCGATATAATCGGTTTGCAGTCTTTCCAGACTGAGGTCAAGATGCTTGGCAATCTCTTCACGGGTACGACCCCCGCTCTTAGTAGCGATGATGACCTGTTCTCTTCGGCCTGCAACGGCTTTCCCAATACGTTCTTCGCTGGTGGTGTAGCCATTGGCGGTGTCGAGAAAATTAATACCCAATTCCAGGCAACGTCTCACGACCGCGATCGCTTCTTCTTCGGTGTCCCGCTGGATCGGGATCCCGCCAAAACCCAGTTGTGATACCAGCAAACCAGTACGCCCAAGCTTGATTTTATGCATTATGTCTGACTTCCTGTTCATTTAATAGCTGATTTGATAATCTGAAGGAACTCCCCTGTTCTTGATCAGAGGAAAAAACCAAGACAATATTGCAGTTTCCCAATATTAATTTCTCTGAACTCATTCTACATGGAGGGTAAGGTCTGTATCAAGTAACGGTGTATCGAAGAAAAAAATGGGGAGCATTATGCATGCTCCCCAGGTTATCCACATTTCCCCGGACTATACTTCTATGCGGTGTACATCAACGCAGGAGGTCTTTCAAAACGAACCGACCCTTTCCTGAAACACCAAGCTGTGTCCGGGTTCCATTTACGCCCTGCCCAATAAATGGACAGGGCCTTAAAATTCAACCTGCCTGACTCCGTAGATCTCATGAAGCTTCATTGGACACCTCCTGAAGCTATCTCTGGTGTCTATCTGGTAGCTTCACATAAAAATTATCATTTTGTAGCTAAATTGTCAAGTAAGCTGTGAAGTAGTTTGTCGTCCGTATAAACATGTCAATTCGCCAAGACGTTCGGTGATCTGGGGAGTAAGTACGTCTGTAGTGAAACGCCACTCCCAGTTACCCCGGGTGGTTGCTGGAGTATTCATGCGGGCTTCACTGCCAAGTCCCAAAATGTCCTGCAGAGGAATGATGGCAGTATCAGCCACCGACATCAAAGCAAGACGGATGAGATCCCAATGGATTTCGGTTCCGGCAGTACCAAGGTATTTCAGGACGTCGTTACGTTCGCGAGTGCTCTGTTCTTGGTTCAGGGTAGTTGCCGGTTGAGCATGAAACCACCCGTTAACGGTATTGTTATCATGGGTTCCGGTATAAACAACACAATTCCGAGGATAGTTGTGGGGCAAATGGGGATTATCAGGTGAACCGTTATCGAAAGCGAACTGGAGTACTTTCATGCCGGGGAATCCGTAATGAACCCGGAGTTGGTTGACTGCGGGCGTAATGACTCCGAGATCTTCGGCAATGATGGGAAGCTCTCCGAGAACTCCGAGAACTCTCTCGAAAAATGGCATCCCTGGTCCTGCCGTCCAATGGCCGGCGACGGCAGTGTTACTGTTCGCCGGAATCTCCCAGTAGCTTTCGAAACCTCGGAAATGGTCGATGCGGATGATGTCGAAGAAGCGGCGGGCTGCCCGGAAACGTTCAATCCACCAGCGGTAATCCTCTTGAGACATGACGTCCCAGCGATACAAGGGATTGTTCCACAATTGTCCGGTTGGACTGAAATAATCAGGCGGAACCCCGGCGACAACCGTCGGCAGACCGTTCGCGTCGAGAAAAAAAAGCTCAGGATGGGACCAGACCGAGTCACTATTCAGGGCGATGAATATCGGGATATCACCGATGATCTGGATGTTGCGAGCCGCACAATATTTTTTCAATTCAGACCATTGTTTATCAAAGAGGAATTGCCAGTACTTGTGCATCCTTATTTCGGAACCGAGTCGTGTACGCCAATTCCCTAGTGCCGAGGGATCACGCCAGCGGACAGTCGGTTCCCAGGAGTTCCAGACCTGTAAATGGTTGATTTCCCGGAGAGACATAAAAAGGGCGTAATCATCGAGCCAGGACGCATGCAACCGGCTGAATTCGTTAAACTGCCGATACAGACTGGCATCATCGTGTCTTTCAAAGATGTTGAAGGAACGATTGAGCAGTTCTGTCTTGTAATTGATAACGTCGGTGAAATCGACCCGGTGTGAAGGGAATGCCGGGATATCAACAAGGTCTTCCGGTTTTAACAGGTGATCCCGTATTAACAGATCGGGGCTGATAAGCAAAGGGTTGCCGGCGAACGCTGAGAGGCACATATAGGGTGAGTGTGTAATTTCCGGAGGATTGAGCGGCAGTACCTGCCAGAGGTGCTGACCGGCGGCAGTTAAGAAGTCAACAAAACGATAAGCATCGGGGCCGAAATCCCCGATGCCGTAAGGGCTGGGTAGGGATGTGGGGTGGAGAAGAACTCCGCTCCGCCTGGGAAATACCGAAGCACTCTTCAATACAACTAAATTCCTTGATCGTTATTATGTTTGCTGTGATTCATTTTTAAAATATACGATAGCCAACGGAGGGAGGGTTAAGTTGACGGTTGCAGGTTGATCGTGCCACGGCTCGGCAGTAGACCAGACGCCGCCGAAATTGCCCCAACCGCTGCCCCCGTACTCAGACGCGTCACTGTTTAATATCTCCTGCCAGAACCCGTGACGAGGTACTCCCAAACGGTAATCCCGGCGGGGAACGGGAGTAAAGTTGGCGATACCCATGATCAAGCTACCACTGCCGGCCGGTTTACGGAGAAAAGCGACGATGCTTTGATCAGCGTCGTTACAATCGATCCATGTAAAACCGCGATCATCACAATCCAGTTCGTGGAGAGCAGGTTCAAGGCGATAAATATGATTCAAGTCAGTAAGCCATTTCATTATTCCGGTATGGCAATGGTCCTGGAGAAGTTGCCAATCAAGACTGAGTTCGTGGTTCCATTCCCGACGCTGGCCGAATTCTGCACCCATAAAGAGGAGCTTTTTGCCATTCAGCCCATACATTTGACCGAAGAGAAGCCGGAGATTAGCAAATTTTTGCCAATCATCCCCTGCCATTTTTTGAAAGAGTGAGCCTTTACCATGAACAGCTTCATCATGAGATAGAGGGAGGATGAAATTTTCGGAACCAGAGTACAACTGTCGGAAAGTCAGTTTATTTTGATGATACTTGCGGCGGGCGGGGTCTTTTTGTAGATAGTCGAGAGTGTCGTGCATCCAGCCCATGTCCCATTTCAAGCCAAAACCAAGACCTCCAGTGTAAGTAGGCCGGGAAACCATCGGCCAGGAGGTGGATTCTTCAGCGATAGTCTGGACGTCAGGGTGGTTCTTATAGACTTCCTCGTTCAGCTTGCGGAGAAAGCCTATGGCTTCGAGATTTTCCCGCCCGCCGTAACGATTGGGGACCCATTCACCGGTTTTACGTGAATAATCGTTGTATAACATCGAGGCGACGGCATCGACTCGGAGTCCGTCAGCATGGTATTTATCGAGCCAGAATAACGCACTGGATATTAAGAAACTTACTACTTCGTGTCGTCCATAGTTAAAAATACAGCTATTCCAGTCGGGATGAATGCCCTTCCGGGGATCAGCGTGTTCGTAAAGATGGGTGCCGTCAAAAAAAGAAAGGGCGTGACTGTCCGAAGAAAAATGTGACGGAACCCAGTCAAGAAGGACTCCTATGTCATGGTTATGCATATAATCGATGAAAAACATGAAATCCTGGGGAGTGCCATAACGACTGGTTGGAGCAAAATAGCCGGTAGTCTGGTATCCCCAGGAACCGTAAAAAGGATGTTCCATTACAGGCAAGAGCTCGATATGGGTAAAACCGAGCTCACTGACGTATTGGGCGAGCAATGGCGCTATCTCGCGATAATTGAAATAACCGGTATTACTGGAATTTTTCCGTTTCCAGGAACCTAGGTGGACTTCATAAATAGAGATCGGGGCTGCGAGGTTATTTCGAGATGATCTTGTCGACATCCACGATTGATCATTCCAGGGAAATTCCAGGTCCCAGATCACAGAGGCAGTTCCGGGCGCAATCTCAGAGTGAAAGGCGAATGGATCAGCTTTCTCGATTTCATAATCATGGAATTGCGAAAAGATATGGTATTTATACAGACTGCCTTTACTAACCCCGGAATAAACCCCGGACCAGATGCCAGATTTCCCCAGCGGTTGAAGCGGATGGCTAACAGTGTTCCAGCTATTGAAATCGCCGGTTACGGTAACCAACCGAGCATTGGGAGCCCAGACTGAGAAACGGCACGTTCCGGGTTTTCCCGGGGCAAGATGAGCCCCGAGTTTATTATACAGGCGATAAGTCGTCTCTTGACCAAAAAGGAAAAGATCGTCTTTGTTGAAAACCGATTCATCTGATCGAGGTACCATTTTACACTCTTTGCCAATCAGGATTACGCATTTACCGGTGAACAGCCGGGAGATACATCTTGTCAAAGTATTCGATCAGCATTCTCCGGGTACAGAAATTCGGAATGACCGAAGCGATAGCTTCTTTAGCGATTGTTAACCAGCGGTGCGGAATATTCTGCCGATCACGTTCGTAAAAAGTGGGAACTACTTTCTTCTCAAGGATTTGATAAATCGATTCAGCATCGGCGGCATCTTCCTGATCGGGATCGTTAGTATTAACATCTTCACCGATCGCCCAACCGTTACGACCGTTGTAACCTTCGGCCCACCAACCGTCGAGAACACTCAGATGAGGTACTCCGTTAAAAGCTGCTTTCATACCACTGGTACCAGATGCTTCCTGACGGCGACGGGGATTATTGAGCCAGACATCCACACCCTGAACCAGAAAGTGAGCAACATGCATGTCATAATCTTCAACAAAAGCAATACGACCCTGAAAGCCGCGGTCTTTCGCTAGTTCGTAGACCTGATGGATCAGATATTTTGAAGGGAAATCGGCAGGGTGAGATTTACCCGCAAAGATGATCTGAACCGGCCGCCAGGGATCACTGATGATTCGTTTCAGTCGTTCGATGTCACGGAAAATAAGAGCAGGGCGCTTGTAAGCAGTGAAGCGACGGGCAAAACCGATGGTCAGGGTATCAGAACTAAATAAAGAACCCATAGCGACGATCTGATTCGCTTTAGCTCGATTATTTGCCCATCGTTCTTGCGCTCGCCCCAGGACAAAGCGGATTAATTTTTCACGCAGGTATTGCCGGATATCCCAGAGTTCCTTATCAGCGATATCGAGAACAGCATCGCGCAGTCCGGGAAAATCATAGCGGCCGAATATTCCGCGCCCGAGGTATTTCTGGTATAGGGCTACCAGTTCGGGGGCGGTCCAGGTGGGTGCGTGAATACCGTTGGTGATATGCATGATGGGGACGGCTTGTTCTTCACGGTCAGGCCACAAGCCGTGCCACATGGAACGGCTGACCTTACCATGGATTTTACTTACAGCAGTCTGCCGGCTGGATGTTTTAAGAGAAAGGATGGTCATATTGAATCCCGACTGGGACATATCATCGTAATTCCCCAGACGTAAGAAAGTCTCTCTGTCAATACCTAACGACGGCCAATAATTTGCGAAATATTTATCTATCAATTGCTCTGGAAACACATCATGGCCGGCCGGAACAGGAGTGTGGGTGGTAAATACTGTATTAGCCTTGACTTGATGAAAAGCTTCGGTGAAAGAAGCACCTTCAGAAACCAGTTTGCGAATACGTTCCAGTGACATAAAAGACGTATGACCTTCGTTGGCGTGCCAGACTGACGGTTGAATTCCCAGGGCGTCCAGCATGCGAACACCACCGATACCTAAAAGGATTTCCTGCTGGATGCGTTGTTCCCGGTCGGCAGTATATAGACGTGCTGAAAGCAAGCGGTCTGCCGAAGTATTGCCTTCAACGTTACTATCGAGCAGGTAGAGGTTGATACGTCCGAGGTTTACTTGCCAGGCTTTAGCGTAAAGGATTCGATCCGCCATGTTGACTTTGATAAGAGGCAGACAACCCTCGACGGTAGGGCATGGTGAAATCGGAGCCTCTTCAAAGTCGAGTTGCTGGTAGGTTTCTTCCTGCCAACCTTCGTCAGAAATATGCTGGTGAAAATAGCCTTGAGGGTACATGAAACCGAGTCCGACGAAGGGCAAACCGAGATCATTCGCCTCTTTACAAATATCACCGGCGAGAATACCCAGGCCACCAGCATAGATAGGGAGTGAATTATGCAGGGCGAATTCAGGCGAGAAGAAAGCGACCGGGCCGGGGAATCGCTTTCCTTCACGGGCGGCATACCAGGTGCGAGAGTCGGGCATATCACGATCAAAAGAGAGGATGGCGGCGTCATAAAGATCCAAAAAGTCAGGATCATGAGAGGCCTGTTCCAATTTTTCATCACTAAGATAAGACAGAAGTTTAACTGGATTATGCTCGGAGATACGCCAAAGTGAGTGATCTAACGCGCGGAAGAGGTCGCGAGCTTCGTTGTGCCAACTCCACCAAAGATTATAAGCGATCTCGTTGAGTCGATCGATACGCCTGGGAAGACTACGGATTGGCAAAGCACTTCACTCCTTCAGAATATTGCGGGATCATCGTATTTTAACAGATCATGTTGACGATAATATTACTGGGAAAACGACATAAGGTTTTTCAAGCAATCTAAAGACCCTGGTCCTTTTTAAGCGCTTTTTCGATCATTTTAAGGACGGTTTCTTCCCTCCCGGCATGGCTTTCGATTTCCCCGATGAGGTCATGTACCAGTTGCTGTACATGATTACGACGGGCAAGCAGTTCTTCGCGGGAAATGTTAACGAAATCACCGGTAATGGCTGTTTTACATCGAAGTAAATGTCCTCTTATTTCGTCATGGTCATACAGAATAGCCTTCATCAGGTTAGTTCCAAGAACTTCGGGGAGATATTTTTCTTCAAAGCTAAAATGTTTTTGCAAACCGGCGTCCATTTTCTTGATAGTATTGTGCAGATTTTCGATATGACGGTTAACGTCGGGAGCGGAACTCTGCCCCAATTGGGAACGTACGTGCTGAAATCGGAATATGGCTTCGAAATCATTAATAGCTTCACCAACGGTATTCAGGTCACTATGGATTTTATGATGTTCTTCGATGGTGCGTTGAATTATTTCAAGTTGTTCCATACCATCACCTTCCTAAACCAGTGAAATAATACTCTGATTTTACTATTTCTATTCAGTTACAGTAACTGGTCGAATTGCCGGGCGTCATTCGGGGGAACATTGGTTGTGATAGAATCTGATACGGTAGTATAAAAATTGAAAAATCAACAAACCCCTTAGATATGGCATGAGAAAGCAAGTAGATTAACGCGCTACTTCGAATTACCGGTGAATAAGGTTAAGAATAATCTATCAGATGGAGCAGGTAATATGACTAATGATTATGAAATCAACCAGTTGGCTAAAGAGGAGTCATGGAGGTTGTTCCGTATTCTCGGCGAATTTGTAGAGGGTTTCGATAGCCTTACCGGGATCGAACCGGCGGTATCTATATACGGCTCGGCGCGTATCAAGCCCGAGGACAAATTATATGCCCAGACGGTCGAGATCGCGTACAAGCTCGGGCAATTGGGATTGTCGATTGTTACTGGTGGGGGGCCGGGTGTGATGGAAGCGGCGAATAAAGGGGCGCGGGAAGCAGGTGTAACTTCAATAGGTTTGAATATCGATTTACCGGAATTCCAGAGTTGTAATCCTTTTGCTAACCGATCGATTACTTTTCACCATTTTTTTGTACGGAAAGTGATGCTGGTTAAGTATGCGACGGCATTTGTGATCATGCCCGGCGGGCTCGGTACGCTGGACGAGCTTACCGAAATATTAACCTTAATCCAGACGCATAAAATCCGTCCGTTTCCGGTGCTTCTGTTTGATAGTAAATTCTGGCAAGGATTTCTGGACTGGTTACGTAATGTGGCTTTGGCCGCAGGCTATGTTACGGAGGATGATTTCGACTTGCTTAGAATCAGCGATACTCCGGATGATGTGGTTCAAGCCGTGCAGAACTGGTATATAAAACAACAGATAACGGGGCGAAGAGCGGTCGGGCAGGAGAAGCCGAAGAGTAGTTAGTCCAGAGATATTTCCTCCAGGTATTCCGGGGCGGTTACGGGACATCCAATACGTTCATGTATCAGGGCAGCGAAACTTTCGGTAACCGAAGCTTCACCGTGAGTGACGAAGACGTGCCTGGGAGTCTTACGAATGTTAGCTAACCAGGCGAGCAGTTCTTTCTGGTCTGAGTGACCGGAGAAACCGCGCAAGTAAGCGATACGGGCGTTGACCGGATATTGCTGGCCGAAAATACGGACTTCTTTAGCACCTTCAACAATTTCACGACCGAGGGTGCCGCTGGCCTGATATCCGACGAAAAGAATGCAACTGTCGGGACGTGTGATATTAGACACAAGGTGATGTTTGATACGACCGCCAGTACACATACCAGAACCGGCAATGATGATAATACTGCCTTTGATGCGGTTAATCGCTTTGGACTGATCAGTAGTTCGAACCATGTTTAAGCCGGGGAAGGCGAATGGGGAATTGCCGTTTTTGATCAAGGTAATGGTTTCAGAATCCATTAAATCTTCATGCTGGCGGAATATATCGGTGATGCTCGTAGCCATCGGACTATCAACAAAAACCATCAGGTGTGGTATGGTGTTTGACAACAGTAATTGATTCAGGTAATAAAGAACTTCCTGAGAACGTTCGAGGGCAAAACTGGGAATGACGATGTTGCCTCCGGTTTTAACTGTCCAGTTTATATTTTCGGCTAATTGGGGGATGAGAGCATCCGGCGGATCGAGAACCCGGTCGCCATAGGTGGATTCGATAACTACATAGTCAGCTTGTGTAAAAAGGGTGGGGTCTTTGATTATCGGTTTGCCTTGACGGCCGAGGTCACCGGAGAAGAGAATTATCTTTTTCCCGTTTCTTTGTTGAATATGAAGACAAATCGAAGCCGAACCCAGTGTATGCCCGGCCTGAAAGAAGGTGGCTTCGATGCCGCGCGTGATTTTCACAGTGTGTTCGTATGATACAGCTTTAAAAAGGGGCAGGCAGTCTTCAGTTGCCTGGATATCATAAAGAGGAATTTCGGGATAGGGTCCCCGACGTCCTTCGCGCTGGTGCCGCTTGCGTTTAATTTCAGCATCCTCCATCAAGAGACTAGCAGAGTCGAGAAGCAGGATTTTTGCTATTTCTTTGGTAGCTTGGGTGCAGTAGACCCGACCACGGAAGCCGTCTTTAGCTAATTTGGGGATATATCCGGAGTGGTCCAGGTGGGGATGGGTCAACAAAATAGCGTCGATGGAATGTGGGGGGACGGGGAAAGGAATCCAGTCCCGTTCTCGGAGCGGTCTTTCCTGGAATAGTCCGCAGTCGATAAGAATACGTTTGCCGCCGGTTTCCACCAGGTAGCGGGAACCGGTAACCGAATGAGCGCCGCCGAGAAACCGGATAATGATTGACATATGTCAAACCTCACGATATCTTCAAAATGGTAACGGAATCAACAACGTATTAAAAACAAGCGCTTTCGTTTATGGTCTGAAAACTCGTTTCAAGGTTGATGTTTCCTTAACGTAAAGCGTTTATGATTGCGAGTACACCGATGATAATAAGCCAGATACCGATAATATAGGCGATAATCCGCGGCCAGATCATGATTACGATACCGGAAATAACCGCAATAATCCCTGCTAAAAGCCCGCTAAAATGGATTAGTCCCATATCTACCTCCTCCGTTTTTATCTGTAATACCTGGGAGTACAGTGTTTAAGGGGTTTTTATTTATTATGTTGTCCAGCGAAAAGCCGAGTAGTAACTCGATTTCATTTTTCACTCTTTGAGCCAGTTGTAGACCGTTCTGTATCTTCGCGGTGATATCAGAGGTTTTAGTGTATTTTGAATCAGCGAGAGAGTATCGTTCTTGCAAAGTGACAATATTCTCATCGCTGACAAATTTATCGGCAAGAAAGACGATTTTTTCTTCGATGGTTGCCGTAGAAGACTGAGCTAAATCAGTGTGGCGATGCGTGAAAAACCGAATTCACGCAGTATTTTGCCTCCGGCGGCGGCGTGGTCAGGTGTGGTTCGAGTGATATCATGGAGTAGAGCCGCATAGCGTACGCAAGCCGTATCAACCTGTTGTCCGGTTTGAACTAGACGTGCGGCGATGGTGACGGCTATTGCAGCAACTCTACTACAGTGGCGGCGAATGTTTTCCGGTGTGTCTGCAATATCAAGCATGGCTTGGTATTCGGCATCATCAGGGATATCGTAGCGGCGAAAACGTTCCAGCAAAGCAGCATGGTCGTGGGGACTATCGACATCAAAAAGAATGCCGGAATCCGCCACCGGGAATTCAAGATGCAGATCAGCATGAGAATCGAGAAAGGTTTTCAGTCCACCTGCGCCGGGCCATTTCAGGATTTCAGGCACCAGGGAAGAAGGGATAACGGTGGGATGACCGCGGCGTCCGTTGAAGGTAGGATAAATAATCCGATTGGAAATGTGAGTAGCAATTGATAATAGTTGTTTGATGGTGGCGGTGCGGACGAGGGGAATATCCACCGGCATTATAAAAAAGCCTGCAATATCAGGGGGGAGGTGGCGAATGCCGGCGCGCACCGAACTGAACATCCCGGAAGAATAGTCAGGATTTTCGATAACGGTGATATTATGTGTCTTGATACCGGCGAGAAGTTCGGAGGAATGCCAACCGACAACCAGATAAACAGCAATGCCGTTGTTATTGAATAGAGAAATCACACGATCGGTTATAGTTTCATTATCAAGCGGTAATAGTGGCTTGAACTGCCGCATTCGACGGGAGAAACCTGCCGCCAATATGAGGACAACGAAATCAAGGGATTTCATTGCCGTTGTTTCTTCCGTATTTCGATTAATTCCGCAACGATACTTACAGCGATCTCTTCCGGAGTTTCGCCTCCAATCGGGAGGCCGATAGGTGAATGAACTCGTTCCAGGTCACCGGGAGAAGCGATTCCTTCTGCGGTCAAGGTACTATAAATAGCATTTCTTTTTGCCCGGCTGCTGATCATGCCGATATATCCGGCCTCAGTCTTTATGGCCTGCTCCAGGACGATCCGGTCATATTGATGTCCTCTCGTAACGATAACCAGAAAAGAGTCTGGATCGACCTTTATTTTCTCGAAGGCACGATGGAAATCTGCAATGACAATAATATCATGGGCTTCGGGGAAACGTTGACGGTTAGCAAATTCTGCCCGGTCGTCGATAACGATAACCCGAAAACCGACCAGTGCCGCGATATGAGCAGTTGGGACGGCAACATGACCAGCACCGAAACAGTAGAGTGTTTTGACGCGGGAGATTGGATCGATCAACAGCTGGTGATTGCCAAGGGAGATCACAGTGGTTACAGCACAACGGGGTAATTCTTCCCGAAGAACAGGCAGGTCATTGTCCTCAACAATAGGATCACCGCTGATAATTCCGTCAGACAGCATTACGGCGCGACCTAGTACCTGAACTCTGTCGCCTTCAACGAAAGAGGTGAAAAAAAAGCATTTATTCCCGTTGCAGAAAGCGTTATGGGTTATCTGGAAAAGCTGGACGTTGGTGATGGAAGAGGGGATAAAGTCCAGTAGAATTTTGATTTTACCTCCGCAGATCATATCTTGCGAAGCAGTGTCGTGACTGGTTAGATCGAATTCGAGTAAAGCGGGTCTCTGAAGGATATGGCAACGGAGAGCTTCTTCAATTACGTTCGCTTCCAATGCACTGCCACCCACAGTCCCATATGAACGTCCCTCAGCCAAAACCACCATTTTGGTGCCGCTTGTGCGCGGCGTTGAGCCTTCTCTGCTGATGATCGAAACTAGAACGACAGGACGACTCTTTCCAAGCTGATCACTTATGAGCTTACTGAGTGACTGGTGATTGTCCAAAACTATCTTACCTCGAATTCACCAACAGAATTATACAACGTATGATATCAACATTTGTAAATACTTGTATATAATTCAGCAGATGTACAAGTTGAATGCTAATTAATCAGAAGGAATTTCATAGTTAGCGTATAGCAGTAAGGTCGTTAACAGTTGAACGAATTGATGCCAGAGTATAGCATAGCAGCAATCTTGATTATGATTATAATTACTATTCGTTAAAATATTGAGTAATATGAGAGAGTCAATATTAATCATTTTTATGATGTCCGGGGGAGATGATGATTACCAAGATTAAAGTGGAAAACGCGGTCGGAATGGCACTGGCGCACGATATCACCAAAATCGTCCCCGGGTTCAAAGGGCCGTTATTCCGGCGCGGTTATATTATTAAATCCGAAGATGTCCCGGAACTACTGAATATCGGGAAAGAGCATGTGTACGTTCTTAAGATGAGTACTGGTGAAGTCCATGAAGACGAAGCAGTCGTCAGGATGGCGAAAGCGGTAGCTGGACCGGGATTGGAGGAAACACAACCGAGCGAAGGCAGAGTGAATTTAAAGACATTTTATCAAGGTCTTTTCAAGGTAAATGAGGCGGCTTTACGGGATATCAATATGCTCAGGGATATAGTAGTAGTGACCATGCATACTGATACAGTCTGTCAACCGGGTACAACGGTGGCGGGTATGCGAATAATACCACTTTGTATTAATGAAGCTAAGATCATTGAAATGGAAAACATCGCCAGGAAGCAGTTTCCGGTATTAAAATTGGTTCCATTCAAGTTGAAAAAAGCAGGTTTGATTATTACCGGTAATGAAGTGGCTAAAGGTCGTATTGAAGACCGATTTACACCTATCTTAACGCAAAAATTGATGGCTATGGGCTTGATGATAAACAACCATGTGATTGTAAACGATGATGATGAAGAAATCGGTGCCAGGATAAAAGAGTTCAAAGATAGTGGCTCCGAGATTATTATCTGTTCAAGCGGGATGTCAGTTGATCCGGATGACGCCACCCCATCGGGAATATTGAAATCCGGGACTGAAATCCGCTTCTACGGTCTCCCGGTGCTGCCTGGATCCATGTTCCTCTACGGGAAATTAGGGGCAACGCATGTAATGGGAGTACCGGCATGTGTTCTACATGCTCCAGCTACGGTATTTGATAAAATATTTCCGATAATCGTTACGGATGAAGAACTGACCTTTGAAAGCACTCGCAGTCTGGGTCATGGTGGTTTATGCTTAAATTGTAGCCGTTGCCAGTATCCGGTCTGCCCATTTTGCAAATAAAAATCCCGGGGATTGTGATGGCATAAAACGGGTATCTGGACTTGGGAAAAGAATAATTTTAACCAGGATACAGAAGAGTAGAGTAGTCCTTTATATGAGTTAAATATAAAACAACTTTTCTTCATAATGAGACAGAACATTGACTGTTAATCGAAGTCGGCTTATACTCATGCAACGTCAGAGTCAGTT
>JBBITI010000044.1:0-21595 GCA_037440885.1 Dehalococcoidales bacterium
CCTTCTTTAATGCCGCCTCTTTCATCTGACATCTATCCTCTCTTCACTCTACGCCAGTGTAACAACCGGTTGAAAAATGTGTCAAGAATTTTTTTATTTGTGACCGAATTCTACTTCTGATAGAATCAAATATCAGTGTTGATTTGTTTTAGGAGATGGTTATGATTCTGGAAAGACTCGAATTAGGCCCCTTCGCCTCCAACTGCTACATCGTTGGCGATGACACTACCCATGAAGCGATGATCATCGACCCCGGTGCTCAGGCCGGGCAGATCATGAAAAAAGTCAAGGAAAACAACCTCATCGTTAAATGTATTGTTCTTACCCACACCCACCCCGACCACATCGGCGCGGTCAAAGCAGTAAAGGAAGCTACCGGCGCACCCCTACTGGTCCACAGCGATGATGTTTACGGCCTGCGCATGCAACACCCGATGGGTGGCCCCGCCGGTTCAACTCCCGGCAGTCCCGACCAACTGCTTAAAGGCGGTGAAAATATCAAAGTGGGGGACCTGAGTTTCCTTGTCCTTCATACCCCCGGCCACAGCCCCGGCGGAATCTGTCTTTTTGGCGCCGGCGTAGTCTTCACCGGTGATACTCTGTTCCAGTACAGTATCGGGCGATCCGACTTTCCCGGTGGCAGTCATTCTCAGTTGCTAAACAGTATCCATACCAAGCTCATGGTACTCCCCGATACTACTCCCGTCTATCCCGGTCACGGTCCGGAATCTACCATCGGCGCCGAAAACCGCAGAAACCCCTTCCTCAGAGAGATCTAGTTCCAGATGTGATCGCATTACTTCCGGATTTTATCTAAGGTTATCCGGGCCAGACGATGTAACCCATCGTCCAGGCATGTGTCGTCGATCATCCGGGTAAGATTGTCTTGTAATCGCACGCGTCTTTCTTTGCGATCCTTTTTCACCAGTTTGTTGCCGCCGCTTTGCTCCCGATATATCCGATGCAATAAATCTGATACTTCCTTGCCGGAATAACCGATTTCTAGCCAGTAACGGATTTCCTGAACAAAGGCTGTATACGCCCGCTCGTATATCGCTTTCACCTTCAGCGCAACTGCTGGATCGTCAAGTGTCTCCCGGCCAGTCCCTGGTGGACTGCACAGTTCCAGTAAAATATCGCGGTCCGCCAGTATCGCGTTCGGAATAATGCGGCTGCCGATAAATTCGTCGGCATGCCCCGGTTTCACTCTTACCAGGGTAAAATATCGCTTCAATGCCTCTTTGGCAGCAGCATCCTGCTCGCGGTGATTACGGCGTCTCCCGCGCATCTTCCGGCTCCTTGCCCAGAAACGCCAGAGACGAGGGATATCATCGAAACGCAGGTGGTGGAAAGGACCCTGCATCAACCAGAGATCGCCGGCAAAAACAATGTCGTCAGTCGGTCGGAGCCCATTTTGAAATACTTCTTTAAACGGGTCCGTTCTCGCTGAATACATTATAATAACCTGGTCCGGACTGTGCGAGATTGCACTCTCGGGACAACCTAAAAAATACAATTTGCCTTTGTCGATAGTAAGTGGCTGTATCAAAAACGGGAATTCAACACCGCAAATATCTACTTTGCCCAGTTCTTCGGCGGGAACCATGTATTCCAGTTGGTGCTTTTTCAATTTTGCCACTTGAAAACCGCCAAACCAGATTTGCTCATGAGTATCCGTCTCGCCTTCTACAAAACTGCGAAAACCGGCATGCGCCATGATCCTCGCCTGCGATACCCCAGCCAGCAAATCAGCCAGCCCGGAATGATCGACATGACGGTGGGTTAAAATGATCCTTTCGATCTCGGCCGGTTCGATTCCGTTCTCCCGTAAAATCGAGATCATGCGGTTCTCATGGCGGGGATCTCCGGCATCGACTAAAATATGGCGGGTTTTCCCATTTTCCGCATGACTGATCACGTAGATATTTCCACCGTGACGGAAATATAGATTGGTTAATGTCGCCTGTGAACCGGGCAGCTTTTCTTTCACTACCCGGTAAGGGTCTTTATGTTGCTCTACTACTGAAATCTGATTTACAAGCATATTAAACTATTCACTTTCTCCGGCCGCCTTGCCAGCTAACAGGTTATTTCTTATTTGTGATTATATTCACTTGCCGGCTATTAGTCGAATTAGCTCAATCAGTCAATCAGCCAGTCAGTCAGCCTTTTGCAGCTTGACACTCGATGATATAATCGTGGTGTGTTCAAAATAGTGCGTGCAGGATAGTCCATCAAGACTATCTTCGCGAAATCCGCACGCTGTTTCATGCAATTATTCGCGCCCGGGACATTATCGGAGCGGGAGGACATGGTATGGACATCATCCGGGAGTTTGCCCGGCATTTTGTTGATACCGGTGATACTGATATTCCTCCGCAGGCAATCGAGGCGGCTAAAACGAAGACCATCGACAGCCTGACGACCGCCCTTGCCACCGACTTCGAATCACGGTTGTGCACCGATCAAAATGACTGCAAAGAGATCGCTTTTGGGCAGTTCGGGAATAGCAACGAATTGAAAGGAGAAAAATATGACCGTTAAACAGATTATGTATTTTGACAAAGCGGAACGACAAAACACCGACCAGCTAATTCCTTTTGCAGTTAAGCGAATGGAGGAGCTGGCAATCAAAAACGTAGTGCTCGTCTGGTCCAGTGGTTATACTGCTCGCAAATTTATGGAGATTGTCCCCGGGCGGGACCATCTGAATGTAGTCGTGGTTACCAATCCCAGCCCCCATTCGATCTCCCGTGGCATAATGCCGGTGGTGATTACCGCCCGCGACACTCCGGAACAACGCAAAATGAAAGAAGAGCAACTGAAGCAGGGCATAAAAGAATTCTCGGTCACCATTTCCGATGAAGTAAAACGGGAACTGGAATCAAAGGGAGTCAAAGTCTGTTATCTCAATGACGACCTTATGCTCGGCGAACCGCTGGCACTGGGCACAGAAAATACGGGACGCCGCGCACGTTTACTGCCTTTCGGCCTCGGGCTACACATCAGACCACTGGATATCGATGCCGGTGGTGATCTTTCCCCATTCACCACGATCAGTCAGGGTTTTCGCGTTTGCGTCGGCTGTACGATCCTGGCTGTTAAATATGGCTTTATTCCGGAAGGAGAAACGGTGATGGCTTTCGGCGGTCGTTCTACAGCACTCGTTCTGCGTGCTGGTGCTAAACCCAAGACCACGATTGTTAAAGAGATCGTCGGCTTTGAGCGAGGCTCTTCCCACTTCGAAAGGGACCCGAATCACCCGGACGGTGACTGATTGACAATCCGTTCTTAATAATCGCCACGTAATGGACCCGAGATGTGCACCGGGTCCATTCTTGTTAAAGTCGATTCTTCAGATATCAGCCTTCATTCTACTTCTATCATCCGGCGAATTGATCATAATCCATCCCTGGGCCACCGCGTACAGAACCGCAGCAGTACGGTCATTTACCCCCAGTTTTTCCAGGATATGGGCCATGTGATTTTTCACCGTCTGCGCACTGATACCGAGTGTGACGGCCACCTGCTTGTTCATCATACCTTCGGCAATCAAGGTCAGCACTTCCATCTCTCGTATGGTTAGTGGATTATTGATTACCGTTTTTGCCTGGACGACAACCGGGGCTTGATATCTCTGGCTACCCGGAACCGGTTCCATGTTGTCATGTGCAATAAGTCGACTGTATTTCTCCAGTTCCTGTTCAAAAAAGGTGTTTTCCATGCGTCTCCAGCGAATACGCGAACCGATCCACACAACCAGGACGCCCAGTGACGCAAAAATCATCACCAGCAACATATTTGTATGACCGATCTGCATGAAACCAACGATAAACAGGAGTGCGTAGAACATCAGCAGGGTTGATGAATTCCATACCAGAGACGCCGCTCGCTTTCGCGCGATATCGCGCAGTAATCTTGCCACCGGTGTTTCTCTGATCAACGGATTTCCCACTGTTGCCTGGTTCATATCATTCCTCGGTATAACAAATCCCCACTATCAATTGGCGCATCACTGGACTTGTTTACTTATTGATTCTTAAAAAAATATCAGCGCTTATTACGGCAGTAAATCGGACTGCAGATACTGATCTCAATTATAACGAACTTAATACTAAATAAAATGCCATATTAGTAATACTTCTTCAGTACTTTCGTCAGGTGTACATGACAGAAAGCCGGGGTTTTGCATTCATACCGGTCGAAACGACCTATATTTCTCAGTTCTGCCGTCCTGCACGGTACTATGCGCCTGGACCTTCGCCTTTGGTCCCGTTCTCACTGGAACTTTTTTGTCCCTTGACGCATAATAACCGCGATTTCTAAGATAATACTCCAGCTCAACCAGTAATGTTGCCTTCGTAACTTGATTTCAACAATAAGATAAGGATTGGGAATCAATGAATAACCGATCAACAGATCAACCAGTTACATCATTATGGATTGACCACATCCCGGCACTATATCTGGAACCCCCAGCATCCCTGACCCCACCCCGTCTTGTTATTACCTTGCCTGGTCTAACCGGAACTAAAGAAAGCATGGTAAACCCCTTCTTACAGGACATTGCCGCTGCCGGTTTCTTCGCTCTGAGTTTCGATCCCTGGCAGCATGGTGCTCGCAGCTCTGAAAATCCGCAACAGTTATCAAAGCGCGTTTTCAGTAATTTTCAGCGGCATTTCTGGCCTATCATGGGTAATACCGTACTGGATTCCTTGAGGGTGATCGATTGGGCGATTGATGCACTTCATATCACTCCCCCGGTCTATATGGTTGGGACTTCGATGGGCGGCGATATCGCCGTAGCCGCTGCCGGCTTCGACCACCGCATTGCCCGTGTCGCCACCGTAGTTTCCTCACCCGACTGGCTTCGACCGGGCATGCAAGGCTTCCAATCACAAGGTATACTCCTGCCTCAAGGCCATGCTGACGCTTATGCCCGTTACTTCTATGATCGATTCAACCCCTGCACCCACCTCGAATCTTACGCTCATGGCCCGGCGATTCGTTTCGTTTGCGGAAACGAAGACTATCACGTCCCGCCCGATGGTGCTCTTAGTTTTCAACAGGCACTCTGTGCTCAATGGCCATTCCATTCCGATAAGGTCCAGGTCATACTCGTTCCTGGTAAAGGACATAGCGATTTCTTGGATCCCGGCCTCTGGTGGCCGGAGAGTTTACAATGGCTGATTTCCGGGAAATAAAAAGTTCCCCTTGTTCGCCGTAATAATTCTGCTGTCAATTGTGGTATATTGTTAACAATTTATCACCCTTCATCCAGGTCGACTGTTCATCCGCCCTCAACCCGACCAAATATAAATTTTCAACATTAAAGGAGATGAAATGGCAGAGACAAAATACGGTCACCTGATTAAAGCAATTCCCCCTTTTAAAGACCCTGGCTACGGCAGGATGCGCCAGGCCACGGTCATGGACTCCCGATTTTTCGGATATGACTTCCACGTCACTTATGGCACCTATGATACCGCCGGACCAATTGAACCGGCGGAAACCCGTGTCTGTAATTACGACCAGGTAGACTTATGGATCGGGACAGATACCTATGACATGGGATATCTGGGAGCACAGGTTGATTTCTGCCTGGGAGAAGATAAGGAAAAACACCGTATTACTACCTCGACCGCCGTCCGCATTCCCCGGGGTATGCCGTTCGGTCCGGCGCGTATCGGGCCTATGGACGACCGCTTTATCCGTATGACTCTCTCGATGACCGCTCGCGTGAGCAGTAAAATTACCGCTAAAGATACGCCGGAAGGAGCTTACGCTCCCGGTCTCGGCGGTAAATACCGTAAGCATCTGGGAGATGGTCTGGCTTTTATCCGCAACGGGCCCTGGCATTACGGACCGAATAACCCCGATACTCATGACGGATATCTAACTAATATCGACGGCGTCGGCTTCGAATTCAATATGTCCTACGAGAGTATGAACCGAGCGCCGTATCGTTTCTCTCCGATCCCGGATAAGCCGCATGTGCATCCCTATACCGAGTTCCTTGTTTTCATGGGTTGCGATTGCGAAGATCTGAGCTATTTCCCCGCTGAAGTCGAATGCTGTATGGGCGATGAAATGGAGATACACAAGATAACCCAACCTACCATCGCCATCCAACCGCAGGGACATCCCCATATACCGGTTCGCGTTTTACGACAGGACGAACCCTGGCTGTTCATGGTACTCCGACCGTGGGGGCATGGCCCGCATAACCCGCCTCCCCCCAAATAGGTTTGAGAATACACATAAGCGGATTATTCGGTTTTTAATTTATCCCGTAAAAAGGCAGTGACGCCGAGTATCCCGGAATCCTGGCCTAACATCGCAAGGGCGAATCTGGTACCGGCAAACGGCTCTTTGAACGCTCGCCGTTGTGCCTCTTGGTACGCGGGTTCTAACAGCATATCGCCCATGTTCGTGAGTCCGCCGCCAATGACGATGAACTCCGGACTGAAAATATTGATCAGGTTCGCCAGGCCCACACCCAGATAATACCCGGTTTTCCGGATAATATCTTTCGCTGCGGGGTCGCCGGCAAGCGCTGCTTTGTATATCGATTCAGCATTGATTGTCGGCGGTGAACCACTGGCATAATCCGTGATCCTGGTGTTCACACCCCGCTCTAACAATCGATTTGCTTCTCTGGCCATCGCCGTTCCCGAAGCCAGCGTTTCCCAACAACCCCGGTTACCGCAGTTGCATGGAGGACCCTCATCATCGATCACCATATGCCCCAGTTCTCCCGCTGTACCGGTGGCACCGACATATATTTCTCTGTTGATCACAACCCCACCCCCAATCCCGGTACTTACTGTAATGTAAATAAAATCTCGCCTGCCCCGCGCCACCCCGTAATATAGTTCTCCGATGGCAGCCGCATTAGCATCATTTACGAGATAGGTCGGTCGGCTAAATTCACTCGATATTATGTCAACAATCGGGACGTTTTGCCAGCCCGGTAGATGGGGTGAAGTGTATAATATTCCGGTATGCATATTCGAAAGACCCGCTGCGCCGATACCTATCGCAGCGATCTCATTGGGTGTTATTTGCAGCCGGTTCATCACCCGCCACGCCGACTCGATCATTGCCCTGATCACGGCAATCTGGCCTTCAACCGCCGGGGTAGTCATGCGGTCGCTCGCCCGGATTTTCCCTGCTACATCAACCACTGCCGTCAGAATTTTGCTCCCGCCCAAATCGTAAGCAAGTATCAATTTCTCCATTCCTTACCACCTTGTGAACCTGTAGACGCTGGGACTTCTATTCCACGAATGACCTGATTATGTGCCTCTTAGTGTAACTCTTCTATTAATAGTTGGAATTCTTCCAGGTTCTTTCCTTTCACAAATACCTTTGTTCGTATCCCGTCATACATTCCGATTACTGTCATCTCTCCCTGGCCGAGGTGCCCGGTTGTTTCTACGTCGATGAACGCCGTCTTATCCCGAGAATCCGCATACATCTGCCATGATTCTGTCCTGGGCGGTAGACGGTCGAAATACACCGCATTTCCGGAATTGAGATCGAATGCAGCAACTATCAACTCGATATTTTTACCTATTTACACCGGAATTCCAGAACAAGAAAAGTATACAACCCTTGCTGTCAATCTCCAAAACGGCATCGGTTTTGTACTTTTTCGCCGCCTTTACCGATTTTTTTCTTGACGGCAAATTCTCGCTGTGTTATTATTCCGGCGGTTCATCAAAGTCCACAAAATTGACTTTTTCATGGTTTCGCAACGTAATAGTTTTGGTTCTCCGGACTAAATTTATTTTGATCAATAAACCAGGAGGAAATTATATGGCCGAATATCAAATCCAGCACATGACCCCCGTTTTGTTCGGGGAAGGCACGTCGAAACAGACCGGTACCCGGATGAAGGAACTGGGATGTACCAAAGCATTGTTCATCTACGACCAGGGAATCAAGAAAGCCGGAATTGCCGATCCCGTCATTGCCAATGTCCAGGCAGCCGGTATCAAGACAGTCGTATTCGAGGGAGTCCTGCCGGACCCCGCTGATGACTTGATCGACAAAGCCGGAGAATTCGCCCGCAGCGAACAGGTCGATGCTGTCGTTGCTATCGGGGGGGGCAGCTCGATGGATACCGCTAAGGCAGTCAATCTCCTGTTAACCAACCCGCCTCCACTGAAACAATATATGAGAATGGGTGCAAAGCTGAATCCCGGGAAAAAATTATTTTTACTCCCTACGACTTCCGGCACCGGTAGTGAAGTAACTGCGGTTGCAGTCATCACCGATGCACAGACACACCTTAAGGGCGGTCTCGGCGGTCCGCTAACCCGGGCGACCCTTGCCATTGTGGATCCGTTGCTGACCGTAGGTATGCCGCCGGCAATCACTGCCGATACCGGTATGGATGTCTTTTCTCACGCCGTCTCATCGATCACCGCCAGCCGCCGCAACCAGATGTCTGATGTCTTAAGTGAAGCCGCTATCAAGATACTCTGGAAATATTTACCCATCGCGGTGAAAGACGGCAAGAACATCGAAGCCCGGACACAGATGGCTTTTGCCTCCATGGCCGCCGGCTATGCTTTCCAGGATTCCATGACCCAGTTAGAGCACGCTATCGGTCATACTCTGGGTTCGCTCTATCACATTCCTCATGGTAATGCCTGCGGCGTTTGTCTTGGTGAGATGGTGGAATTCGATGCCGATGCCGTCCCCGACGGAATAAGACTCATCGCCGGGGCCATGGGCATGCCGACCGATGGTGATCCCGTAGCATTAGGCCGTAAAATAAAAGTAGCGATACAGCAGTTCGCCGATTCCATCGGCCAGAAAAAACTCAGCCAGTTGGGCATCCCGGAGAGCGACCTGGGCAGGATCGCCGAGATTGCCGCCGGACCCGGTATCGCCATGTTCTCACCGAAGAAAGTAACGAAAGAAGACGTCCTGAAGATGCTCAAGGAAGCTTACACCCGTTAATTCCATTGTATTCATGTATTTACAAAGGGCACCTCTCGAGAGGTGCCCTTTTTCCACCTGGACCCCGTCAACCGCCGATTCGATTTGCTTTTATGTAGCATCAACCGATAATGTCAATCTCGGTGATATCGCCATGAAAGAATTAGGCTGATTTTCGTCTTTTCCGGCTATAATCTGAACCACAGGCTCTATTTGCTTTTTAGTATAAGTTACTATTAAACTTCTCCCGTAATTCATTTTGCTCTTGTATTAACGGTTGCTAATACCAGCAACCGGATGAAGAAATATTCATACTTGATATCGGAGGGTTGGCATGTCAGAAATAATAACCGTCTTGAACCCCGCCTGTAGTAGTTCTCCGGCGGAGCGGTCTCCGCTTGCACCACGTTCTTTCTCCACTTTGCATAATAAAACCGTTTTTCTGGTTGACATCGGCTGGGGTGGTCCCAAGGCTGGATATGATGTTCTCGATGTCATGCAGGGCTGGTTCGCACGCCATATCCCTTCGGTCAAGACCGTGCTCGTCGCTAAAAAAGGCTCCTTCGCTGAGGACGATCCGTCATTATGGGCACGGATCAAGAGTGAAGGCGATGCCTGTATCATCGGCATCAGTTGCTGAGACGGTTGCGGAGCGGCCTTGAGCCGTTATGCCAGCACCCTGGAGAAAATGGGTATCCCCACCGCCCCCTGCACCGCCATCAACGTCAGCGAGTACGTGCGCGGCTGGAATATGCTTTATAACAGCGGGATGCCGCTGCGCTATACCACTTTCCCCCTCCCGATTGCCGGTGTCTCGCGGGAAGTCCACGAGTCTTATGTCAACGGTAACGATCCGGTAACCGGAAAACCGGTCATGCTTCAGATCGTCGAAGCTCTCACCCGCCCTCTCTCCCCTGAGGAGCAACTCTCAGGTGCCGCCGAAATTGTCCAGGAACCGCGTTTATTGCCTTCGGACACTGAGGCCAACCTCCAGGAATACTTCAAAGAAAAAGACTGGACTGATTATCTGCCGGTTGTCCTGCCGACTGAAGAGAGAGTCGCCGCTATGCTCAAGGGAACCAGTCACAAGCCATATGAAGTTGTTAAAATTCTAGCCTGGCCTGGCGGGGGACGCCGCCTAACCGTAGAAAAAGTCGCGGTTAGCGCTGTCATGGCTGGCGCCCGACCGGAATACTTCCCCGTAATCCTGGCTATGGCCACTATGGCGCCTTTTGGTAATTCCACCACTTCGATGGCTAACATGGTCATCGTCAATGGTCCGATTCGTCAGGAGATCAACATGAATTCCAGTTACGGCGCCATGGGACCTCATAACCGAGCTAATGCAACTATCGGCCGTACCTTCACTTTACTTTCGAAAAGTGCCGGTAACCTCCATGCCGGCCAGACTACCTTCGGGTCTCTCGGCAGTAATCTTCAGTATAACAACTGCTGTTATGCCGAAAATGAGGAGGCTTTGCCAGAAGGTTGGGAACCGCTTTCCGTCCAGTTCGGCTACAAAAGAACCGATAGCGTTGTTACCGTCGCCACCGGATGGAGTTACATTTCATGTGTTGGTGAACTGGTGACTACCTACCCGCCCCAGTATATCATTCGTGATTATATGAAATCCCTTTCCGGTATCGGTTCTTCTGCCTTACTCTGCGCCGATCCCCTCGTCGCCGGTATATTGCACAGCCAGGGCTTTACCTCCAAGGCAATGGTTGGGGAATGGCTCTCGAAAAATGTCCGCATCCCCGCCGCTCAATTCTGGGGCAACGGCATCATCACTACCGGTTATACCAGCCTGGCTGTACAGGGATTGGAACCCTTCGCTTCCTGGTACCGACAACCGCCCGAAGCTCTGATCGAACCTTTTCACGATCCCGGAGCAATCAATACCGTCGTGGTGGGCGGACAGACTAATACCATCTGGTTCATTACCGATTTCCGGGCAATGAAAGGAGTGCTTATCGATAGCTGGCGTTGAAGCCCGGATCAATAGAAAAGTATTACACCCCCGGCGCTTATGGTTATGCCCGTCCTGAGACATTATAATCGAAGAATTTGCGGGGGCACAAAATTGAGGCTGCCCCCGCAAATTTACTTGATTCTCTTCCCCTGTGCCCTATCGATTATCTTTCGTTCCTCATCTCAGCCGGTTAAAACTATTTCCCAAGGATCGTCTTCATATCCGCCTCCGGCGTGGTGATGGGTTGAATATTGAACTTGTCCACGAGCACCTTGAATACGTTAGGTGATATAAAAGCCGGAAGTGAAGGCCCTAAATAAATATTCTTTATTCCCAGGGAAAGCAGTGTTAGCAAGATCGCTACCGCCTTTTGCTCATACCAGGAAAGCACCAGCGACAAAGGCAAATCGTTCACCCCGCACTTGAAAGCGCCGGCCAGTGCTACCGCTACCTGGATCGCCGAATACGCATCGTTACACTGTCCCATGTCCAGTAAGCGCGGTATCCCCCCGATTTCCCCGAGGTTAAGATCATTGAATCGGTATTTACCGCAGGCTAAAGTCAGAACAATCGTATCCGCCGGGGTTTTCTTGACAAATTCGGTGTAATAATTGCGCCCCGGTTTCGTCCCGTCACACCCACCTACCAGGAAAAAGTGTTTGATCGCTCCGGACTTCACCGCCGCGATCACCTTTTCGGCAACGCTCATCACCGTATTTCGGGCAAAACCGGTCATTACTTCCGTGCCCCCATTGATGCCGGTAAATTGCTTCTCTTCTGCCCACCCCCCCAGTTCCCGGGCTTTCCTTATAAGGGGAGAAAAGTCTTTTTCCCCGCCTATCTCAGCGATATGCTCCACTCCCGGGTAACCGACAACCGAAGTTGTGAATATATTGTGGATGTATGTCTCACGAGGCATCATAATGCAATTCGTGGTGAAAAGCACCGGGGCAGGCAAATTACTGAACTCCTTCTGCTGATTCTGCCAGGCTGTACCGTAATTTCCCTTGAGATGCGAGTACTTCTTGAGTTCCGGGTAAGCATGCGCCGGTAGCATCTCACCGTGCGTATAGATATTGATCCCCTTGCCTTTCGTCTGCTCCAGTAACTCTTTCAGGTCGAGCAGATCATGGCCGGTCACTACTATAAACGGCCCTTTTTCCACTTTTAAACTTACTTTCGTGGGTTGCGGGTGTCCGTATGCTGTCGTATTCGCCTCGTCGAGTAACGCCATGCACTTCAGATTGATCTGGCCGAACTCCATGATCAGCGCTACCCAATCCGCTAAAGCATGATCCTCACCGACTGCTTTCAGCCCTTTGTAAAACCAGCCCGAAACCTCTGCGTTTTTCTTGCCAAGTACGTAAGCGTGCCATGCATAGGCAGCCATCCCTTTAATCCCGAAGAGTAAGGTCGCACGGAGTGACACCACATCAGCATCGCCTTTGAATAGCTGAGCCGGGTCAAATTCCGACACCCCACCCAGTTTCGCCTTCTCTTTTTCAACCCGGACTCTGAATTCATCAATCCGCACCGGGTCAAAATCTACATTGGTCAGGGTCGCAAATAGCGACTGCATCACCAGGGCATCTGTATCTGTTCCGGGAGATTTCCCTTTCGCCGCCGTAGCAAGACCGATTAGCGCCGCTACCAGTTGGTCCTGTTTGTACGCCACCTCCGGCTTTTTACTGCATACCCCGATTTTAGTACAACCGGTACCGCCGGCTGATTGCTCGCACTGAAAACAAAACATTTCCGTCATAGTCGCTCCTCCCTGGCTTTTACATCATTTTTGTTATGTGTTATGAATATAATACAATTAATAACAGGAGTCGGTAACGTACGTTACCGTTTCGGAGGTTTACCAGTTGTACCGCCCGTGGCTTGATACCCTGCGTAACACACCCCTTTTCCGCGGCATAGCAGATGCAGCGCTGAGCGCCATGCTGGATTGTTTGAAACCAGAAATTCGTCAATACAAACAGAGGGAAATTATCGCCCTTCACGATCAGCCGTTCCTGGGTATCGGTATTATCGCCAGTGGCAAGGTCTCATTGAACAAAGAGACCATTTCCGGCAACCGCATTATCTTGAGTATTCTGGATGCCGGAGATATTTTCGGCGAAATGATCGCCTTCTCCGACCTCAAAGTATGGCCGGTAACCGTCATTGCACAGGAAGATTCCCGTTTGTTCTTCTTGCCACCTGGCCAGTTCCTTGGAAATTGCGCCAATATCTGCGCTTCGCACAGCACCCTGATAATGAACACTCTGAAAATACTCTCGAACCGGACTCTTCTGTTGAATCACAGGATCGAACACCTGTCCGCCCGCAGCATCCGGGGCAAAGTCAGCCGTTATCTGGTCGATTTATACTCTCAAACCGGTCAATCTGTCGTCACCATACCTCTGAAGCGTCATGAACTAGCCGACTATTTGAATATTCCCCGGCCTTCGCTATCGCGCGAGTTAAGCTCCCTACGTGATCGCGGACTGATCGAATTTCAAGGTCGAACCATTACCTTGAAGCACCTGCATGCGCTGGAATCACAGATCGAATAACACGGGAACAGTTAAGCCGCTAGAATGTACCCGGTCATCTCAGATACCTCCGGATATCTGCATCGTTCATTAACTTTGCGTCCGGTTTGACGGCAGAAAAGGTTTGTTCTATGCTCTCCCGCATCTTCTCTTCGTTTTCCGCATAAAACAGGTGACTACCGCATTCACAATCACTGCTGCCAAAACGTGGTATCGGTATCAGTACCTTCTTCAGGTTTTCCGCAATCAGGCATTCCATTCGTTGATCGGTTACGAACAGCGCCACATATTTGATAGTGAATGCGTTTGAAAGATAATCGACGTGCCAGTGTGGTGTCTTCTTTTTATTGATATGCCTGCGGATCCTCGGTTTTATTCCTGGCAGTGCCGAACCGACATAAAGGTACCAGCCGGGTTTAAAGATGATCTGCCCAAGACTACCCACCTCCAGTAACCGACTCTCCCGGACACTTATCGCCAGTATGTAATTGCCGCCCACCTGCTTTCCAGTAATCATTGTCTTATATGATATTCCAGCGGAACCGCCGGATAATTAAGTCTCCCCTCATTTTAACTTAGCGATAACAGTCTAGCAGACCATGAGAAAGATGTCACACAATGTTGTTCATCATCAGGATATTTTCTTTACTTATCTTATTTCTAGCGATTAACTAGTTTCATTCCTGATTCTTCGACCATAGATGGTCACCGGTCAGGGATAACTAATTAAACGCTGATTACATCAAAATTTTTCACGAGAGCGCAAAAAGCATTAGAGAAAAAAGACCTCGGACTAATGTCCGGGTCCATTGTTTCCCTCTCTGGTTATCGAATCACTGTTTCTTGGGAATATTAAAAGTGCGCAGGTTAACCGGTCCCTCCCAGTTGAAACCAGCTTCATCAAAGTTTTCCAGGCGCTTGGCATCCAGGCTTGGCCCCAGATACAACGCATGGAAAAGCACCGGCTTTCTGATTGCTCTGAAATTGAGCGGGCAATGCAGGACACCTTTCGGAATATATACGACGGTTGTCGTTGTGATGGTATGCTTCTCCAGTTCCTTCCCCATCCACAGGTCTATCTCCGCGTCGAAGCTTTTGCACAGGTCCGGCAACTGCGCGCCGAGAAATATCAGGAATTCATCGTATTTGTGCACGTGGGGAATCGTTTCCCAGCAGACCGGTGCGGTGAACACCTGCCAGCCGATAGTTGCCGTCGCCCCTGGCAGTGCCGTCGCCCCCCGGAAATAAGTTTGCGGGCTGGCAATCTCCGGGAACGGTGGCAGGCTGTTTAGAGAAACGTAATCGTTGGCTTTTGGTTCCGCTCTGTTATCACTCAGGAAATACTTACCGTACTTTTTCTCCGCCATGTTGACTCCCTCTGTAAAATTCATTCGGCCGGTTTCATCATCTACCGGATTTTGAAAATACCGTTTGCCTCGTTCTATTCCGGTGTTCCGTTGCTGTTTCATTTCCGGCGACAGCATTCGATATAATCACTCGTCTCAATTCTAAACAATGGTTGAATATTATACAATAACTCGATTTATGACTAATTATTTTTGCACTCTCGCATCGCCCCCGTCTTGCTCTCGGTGTTTTTGAAACCCCAAGTGTTTTTACTGGCATACTTCAGTACTCATGCAGAAAGTGAGTATGTGCTGGACTAGTATACATGGAGTTGGTTGACAATGCATCGCGGTATTACCTACAATAGTTACGGCAGACGGTTGCCACTAACCGGAGGTTCCGATGGGATTTGAAACTCAGGATGTTGAGCGCAAGGTTTTGGCAATTCTTAATGCTTTAGGTCATTACCAGGAAGCGGTAGGTTCCACTATTATTGCGAAACGCTTGAATGAACTTGGAATCGAGCTCAGTGAACGGGCGGTAAGATATCATCTCAAACTGATGGACGAAAGAGGGCTCACCCGGCTTGTAGGAAGGAGAGACGGCAGAATTTTAACAGAACTTGGGCACGGTGAACTGAAAAAGGCTCTGGTTACTCGAAAAGTGGGCTTTGCCTTATCGAAGATCGAGATACTTGCCTTTCGTACCAATATTGATCTGGACAAACGCACCGGCATGGTACCAGCTAATATTTCCTTCTTCCGCAAAGATGATTTTAACAAAGCATTAAGGATAATGAAGCCAATTTTTCAGGCAGGACTTTGCGTCAGCGACCTGGTCGCTGTAGCCGGTGAAGGACAAGTTATCGGTGAAATGGCAGTTCCCAAGGGACAGATTGCTCTGGCTACGGTCTGCAGTATTGTAGTTAATGGGGTATTGCTTAAAGCAGGAGTGCCGATCGACTCGAAATTCGGTGGCATATTGCAGATACGAAATCGTTTGCCCCTCCGTTTTGTGGAACTCATTCATTACGCCGGTAGTTCGCTCGATCCGACAGAAATATTTATTAGAGCTAATATGACCTCCGTTACTAGAGTCGCCAAAGAGGGGAACGGTGAGATCTTGGCTAACTACCGGGAAATACCGGCAGTCTGCAGACCTCTTGCTGAGGAAGTAAAGGCCAAACTCAACAATGCTGGTATTGGAGGAATCCTGCTGATGGGGAACGTCAGCGAACCGGTCTGTGAGACCCCTCTGGAACTCAACCGGATTGGGGTTGTGCTGACTGGTGGTTTGAATCCGGTGGCGGCTGCTACTGAGGCTGGTATAGTAAGTGAAAGTCTTGCTATGAGTACCGTTATCGATTATCAGAAACTAAAGAAGGTTACCGAAATCTGACTATGAAAGAAATAAGAATCATACCGTGCCTGGATATTAAGGAAGGGAGGGTGGTAAAGGGAGTAAATTTCGTAAACTTGAGAGATGCCCGCGACCCGGTAGAAGCGGCGTTGACTTACTGCCGGGAAGGGGCTGATGAACTTGTTTTTCTTGACATCTTTGCTACGGTGCAGAACAGAAAGACAAGATTGGAATGGGTCAAAAGGGTGTGTGACGTGGTATCCGTCCCCTTTGCGGTAGGTGGCGGCATCGATAGCATCGATGACATGCAAACCCTTCTTGATATGGGAGTAGACAAGGTCTCGATTAATACATCCGCCGTAAAAAACCCCGCTCTGATCAAGGAGGCTGTAAAATATTTCGGTAAGCATAAGCTTGTCGTCGCAATTGACGGCAAGAAAAATCCTGAAGGTAGCAAGCTCCCCAGACTGGAAGTGGTTGTAAAAAGCGGCTCGGAGTCCACGGGCATGGATATCGTAGAGTGGGCAAAACAGGTGGAGCAACTGGGAGCTGGCGAGATTCTCCTGACCAGTAAAGATGCCGACGGCACAAAAGCTGGCTACGACCTTGAGATGACCAGAGCAGTAGCCCAGGTAGTCAAAATACCTGTGATTGCCTCCGGAGGCGCCGGTACCCTGGAGCACCTTTATGAAGCCGTCGCCATCGGACATGCATCAGCGGTACTGGCCGCTTCGATATTCCACTTTGGAGAAATACGCATAGGTGCAGCCAGGGCATACCTGAATAGCAGGGGAATTACAACTAAAAAATAGTTACAAGTCAAATAAAGCAGTAAACAAAAAGTAGTATAAGATTCTTGTATTAAAGGAGTAATAATGACAAGCATCAATCCATTCGAAGTAGCCAAAAGCCAGATAGACGCATGCGCGAAGATTCTGAAGTTGCCTCCCAATGTTACCGCATTTTTGAAGACTCCCATGCGTGAGCTCCATGTCGCACTTCCGGTACGAATGGATAATGGCGATATCAAGGTATTTCAAGGATTCAGAGTTCAATACAATGATGCCAGGGGACCAGCAAAAGGCGGTATCAGATTCCACCCTGATGAAACTATTGATACTGTCCGCGCTTTGGCTTCCTGGATGACTTGGAAAAGCGCCCTCCTTGATTTGCCGCTTGGTGGCGGGAAGGGCGGCATTATTTGTAATCCTAAGGAAATGTCCACTGGCGAACTGGAGCGTTTAAGCAGAGCTTATATGCGGGCAATATTCCAATTCATCGGGCCCGAAAGAGATGTACCGGCACCCGATGTATACACAACTCCCCAGATTATGGCATGGATGATGGATGAGTATTCGGTAATCTCGGGAAAAACGCAGTTTGGCGTTATTACCGGTAAACCACTGCCTATCGGCGGCTCACCGGGGAGAGGTGACGCCACAGCCCGGGGCGGGATGTTTACGATCCGTGAAGCCGCGAAGTCACTGGGTATTGACCTGGCAAAAGCTAAAGTGGCTGTGCAAGGATATGGCAATGCCGGCTACCACGCCGCTCGACTTTGCAAGGAACTCTTTGGATCATCGATCGTAGCTGTTTGCGATAGCAAAGGCGGAGTCTACTGCAAAACCGGTAGTATTGACCCCGAAGCAGCGTATGCCTGCAAGAATCAGACCAGCTCGGTCTGTAATATGCCGGGCATGGAAATTATCACGACTGAAGAGCTACTGGAACTTGACGTGGATATTCTAATTCCGGCTGCGATAGAAAGCATCATAACTGATAAAAATGCCGGGAAAATAAAAGCAAAGATCGTCGCTGAGTTAGCCAATGGCCCCACTACGCCTGAAGCTGATGAGATATTATATAAAAATAATGTTCATGTGATACCTGATTTCCTGTGTAACGCTGGTGGCGTGACCGTATCGTATTTCGAGATGGTGCAAAATTTCTATATGTATACCTGGGAAGAAGCCGAAGTCCGTGCGCGTCTCGATAAAAAAATGACTGCGGCCTATCATTCTGTATTTAATACAAGCAAAGCATACAAAATAAATATGCGGCAAGCAGCCTATGTACGGGCGGTAGAACGTGTGGTAGAAGCAATGCAACTGCGTGGTTGGATATAGCTCGCAGTTATTATAATTTTTCCCTTCAATTGATCACCATGAGATACAACGGCAGAGTAAGCAGAGCTTCGATTGCTCTGCTTACTCTGCCTGTTAGCATCTTCCAACACGCTTGATCTATTATTTATCGAATCATCGGGAGTTCCGCCGGCAACAGTACGAGTCAGCCTGAAATCAGATTTGCCTCCCTTACCTCCCTTTATTCCGCCTTCCTCAAGTCACTGCTTGAATACTTCAATATGTATGCTAATGAAAAGAATATCCGGTATATGTTAGACTAGCGCATTATTTACAATAGAATAAATAGTATGTTAGAATGGCAAACTATCGTTATCAACAGCACAATAATCGCCTGGTAAACGGAACCATCTTTATAGGGACAATCATTATCGAGACAAACAAAGGAGGGCAAAGCATTTTGAAAAAAGGTACCATTTGGGTTGCACTTTCCTGTCTGCTAATCATTACTCTCGTTATGGGTGCTTGCGGCGGAGAAACGCCCGCAACACAAACAACCACCACCGCCCCCACCGGTGCTACTACCAAACCACCCACATCCATCGCCACAACTGCTCCTTCAGCCAAGCCGCAGTACGGCGGTACACTCCGGATTGCCCTGGCCAGGGATCAAACTGTTTTCGATGATATCGTCACCACCCTTTTCGCTCCGGGACCGGTTCTCAGATTGGTCTATGATTCGTTATGGCAGGGTGATTGGGCGAAGGGAGACGCCGGCGGCTACGGCACCGGTGAAAGCCCCTGGATTGACTGGTGGGATAAATTCGAAGACAAGGGAGGCTGTGCAGCGACAGCCTGGGAATGGACCTTGGATGCTCCCAATAACCAGGGCACAATCAAATACCAGATTCGCCAGGGAGTACACTTCGCGCGTAATTCTGACAGTGAGGCTGGCCGCCTCGTCAACGGCCGAAGTATGACGGTTGATGACGTAATTTTTTCTCTCCGTCAGATCGTTACCGACAACAGGTCTTATCTGTGGCGAGCATACCCGGAATTGCGGAGTGCTGATATTCAAAAGACCGGCTCGTGGGAGGTCACTATCAAGGTGCCCTTTGCCGCCATGATCGCTGCAGTTGCAAAATTCAGTTCCTATGTCCATATCGTACCACGCGAAGTAGTTCAGAGATACGGCAGTATGGCGGACTGGCGCAATTCAGCCGGTACCGGACCGTTCGTCCTTAAAGACTACGTGACCGGCGGGGTAATCACATTTGTCAAGAATGACAATTACTGGGCTACCGACCCCGTGGGTCCGGGCAAAGGCAATCGCTTGCCTTATATTGACGGTTTCCGGTATCTCATTATTCCCGACGCCTCCACTCGCATGGCCGCCATGCGTACCGGCAAAATCGACCAGATGCCTAACCTTAATTATGATGACGCCGCTACCATCAGAAAAGCAATCACGGGGGTTAAAGAAAGAGAGGGTATTCTAGGCGGTGATGCAACATATATCTATATGAATTCACAAAAGCCACCCTTTAACAATGTCAAGGTACGCCGGGCTTTGTTAATGGCTACCGACCTTGAGTCGATAAAAAAGAGTTTTAACCGCGGTCTGGGCCAGATCCTGACCTGGCCGGTTGAATACGTCCCTGCCTACAAGGATATCTACCTCGGCCTTGACGACCCGGAGATGCCGGCCTCTGTCAAAGAGCTCTATACCTATAACCCGAATAAGGCTAAACAACTCCTCGCTGAAGCCGGGTACCCGGACGGCTTCAAGGCGGTTGCACTCCTGGATCAAAGTGAGGCTGACTATTTTTCGGTAATCAAGGAAATGTGGGCCAAGATAAACGTTCAACTGACCCTCAACGTCCAGGAAACCGGTGCCCGAACCACCCTTTACCGCGCCGGGAACTATGAAATCGTCGGCATGATGTCCGGTGGCCGGGGACCTCTGAGCGTCTTTTACAAGATGGTAACACTGGTCGGGGGTAGCCCCGCAGCCGGTAGCGGCAGCAACATCAATGATCCAATCATCAATAAAGCATCCGACGAGATGATGGGAATCTATATGATCGACACCAAAAAAGCCATGGCGATCTTCAAGGAATCAATGAAATACGTCCTTGACCAGGCGTACACCATCCCGCGTCCCATGTATCCCCAGACCACCTTGTGGTGGCCGTGGCTGAAAAACTATACCGGTGAATACAGCGTAGGCTACGTTCGTTATGAAAGCTGGGCGCAGTGGATATGGATAGATCAGGATTTGAAAAAGACTATGGGCTATTAAATCTGCCCGTGTCTCCCGAAGTAGTAGTTTAAAAAAACACGGAGGCGGGGTACCGCCTCCGTGTTTCGTTGTCCGCCAGACTTCATACGCCGCCCCTAGCACTTACTGTATATCTGGCTAAATACCGAGAGCTGTCAGATATCCTTCATGAATCGCATCCAGAGACCGCCGCGGCAGTTTGCAGTCTCCTATTGCATACACTTCCTTCAACCGGTTTTTGATTGCCTTGTATAGCCTGTTTTCCGAGCGGTATCCGGTTGCCATCACCACCGTGTCGACGCCCTTGATCACCCGTTCTTCACCGGAGATGACATCGGTTACCATTACTTCTGTTCCTGAAATGCCTTTGATCGCAGTATAGGGCGTCACGGTGACCTTCTTCTTTCTCAGACGCTCCCAGATCACCGGAATGTGCGTTCCGTTCCCCAGCGATTTCACTCCCCAGTGTGCGCAGATGGTCGGAAAATGGGTCAGGATTTCCACCGACCTCCCCCCTTCCGCCAGGTAGTCTGCAACCGTCGGACCTTCCTGCATGCCGGTGGTTTCGTAAATCAATACTCTATTTCCGACCTCGACTTTGCCCTCAAGAATCCGTGACGGATCGACCACGTTTTCCTGACCGCTTCCCGGCACCGGTAGTATGAAAGGAATTGATCCGGTGGCAACGATGACCGCATCCGGATATTCATCGATGATCGTCCCGGGAGTTACTTCAAAATGTAATTTGACGTCTACTTTCAGCTTTTCCAGTTGCTTCTCGAGATATCTTATCACCTGGCTGAACTCAGCTCGTCCGGGGGCTCTGCATAGTGTGTTGATCTGGCCTCCTAATTTGCCCTGTCTTTCATATAATGTAACCCGGTGGCCTTTCAGTGCCGCAACTCGCGCCGCCTCCATCCCGCCCGGCCCCGCCCCGATCACTGATACTTTCTTCTTGAGCGACGCCGGATTGATGACCGCATAGATAGTCGATTCTTTGTTGGCCACGGTATTCTGCAGGCAGGTTGCTTCCGCTTCAGATTCCCAGCATCCCTGGTTA
>JBBITI010000045.1:0-21250 GCA_037440885.1 Dehalococcoidales bacterium
ACCGCCAACCGGATAATCTGATCAGAGCCTGTAATGTGATACTGGAGCGGCGCATAGCCCGTGCAGTACCGGCAAATAAAACTGCACCGGACTATCCCCAGAGAATTGCCATGCCGCTCTGGCGCGGTGATCCCACATTCATGTCTGAGGCTCAGTTTATCAAGTTTTACTGGCCGGGTTTGAAAAAGTCTTTACAGACACATGTCGACCTTGGTTATGTACCGGTACCCTTTTTTGAGGCACCTTTCGGCGAACGCATGAAATATGTCCGGGAACTGCCCCAGGGCAAAATCATTGTATCGATTGATGCCCGGGACATTTCCATAGCAAAGAAACTCCTTGCGGGCCATTCCTGTCTGCTGGTACGCAGCCCGAATTCAGCCAAAGTCTGGTCGCTGAATCAAATGCAGTCCTTTCTGAAAGACGTCATCGATACCTGGGGAAAACAGCCCGGGCTTATCATCGTTATCATGATACCGGATCGTGCTCCGGTACAAGGTATTCAGTCAATTATGAAATGGTTCAAGGAATACGGCCGGTACTAGCCACCGTGAAAACATATTTCAGGTTTACGTACCAGGATTCTGAAATTTCTTTGGGTTTAATTATCAGGGTTTAGTGTGTAACATTCACTATCTTGTTACCCGATATAAATATCGGGAAAATCAAGCAGAGGGGATTCGGACTGAAATCTGAAGCTGATTTTTTGTCGGTGAAAAGAATACCGGCGATTTTTGAGGCTAATTAGAATTTTGTGGAGCTGAGGTAACAGTAGGTAGAACTTTTTCCACCACTTTTGCCATAGTCTCCTGAATACTGGTTCGAGTCCAGTACAGTAGGCGGTACTGTACGGTAGATAGAACTAAAACCTTCGGATTAGCTTTCGATCTATTACTTACATTGCACAGGTTTTAATCCTTTTCGTTGTGGAAATTAGACGTCTTAGCGTGGAATTGAAAAATTTCATTGAAAAATAACCTTTCACAAAATATTTTTGTGTACGAACAGCAGTTCCGTTGTACTGTTTGTAAAAAAATAACTACAAATATTCCCCTAAATCAGGTTTGCAAATGGAACGGTTTTGCAGGAACCCGCATCTTATTTACTAGATGGCCATTTAGTAATTAAGAAAGGAGAGGTCTATTGAATGAATCAGAAACGGCTCTAGTCAGCCGCTGCCGGGTTGGCGATACCGAAGCCTTGCGTACCCTCGTGGAACAACATTCCCGGGTATTATTCGGCACCGCTTACTTGATGACAAGAGACCACAGTCTGGCCGAAGATGCTGTGCAGGCAGCCCTGGTACAGATGTGGAAAAAGCTACCCTCGCTACGCCAAAACGGCAGCCTGAAAGCCTGGCTCGTGCGCATCGTAATCAACGAGGTTAATCAGCAGTGCCGGAAGAAGCGGCTGCCGACCGTGTATCTTGAGCAAGCTCAGGAAATACCAGATGACCCACCTGAAGTTGAAACGACGCTCCTCCGTGGCGAAGAGCATCAACATCTGAAACGGGCCTTGGAAATGCTTGAGACCAAGCAAAGGGAAGCTGTGGTACTACGTTACTTTTCCGATCTCACAGTGCCCGAGATTGCGGCGGCTTTGGGTGAACGCGAGGGAACTATCAAGTCACGCTTGAGCCGGGCACTGGATCACCTCGGTGAAGTCCTTCGTAAAGATGAAATATTTCAAGACAGGAGATAACTATAATGGAGAAAGATAGACTCGAACAAGAGCTTCGAAAACATTTTTCAGTAGAGGTTGGGGAGGTGGAACCATCACGCGGTTGGTGGAATAATGCAATTTCACAAGTCATCACTAAAAGAAATCGTTCCCGCTGGTTTGGACTGGTACCGAAAACGCACCTGGCATGGGCGTTTCTACCCCTTATTGTATTGCTACTCGGAGGGGCTGTTTACGGCGCCAGTTCCCTGCTAAGTGAGCTTTTCCAGAAACACGCTCCACAAATAGAAGAGGCTGGATTAGCCCAAGAATTGAATTTGAGCCAGACCATTAATGGCATTACGGTCAGTCTCGAGCGCGCCTACGCAGATTCAAACGTAGTATTGCTGGGTTTCACGGTGAGCGGGCCTGATACGAGATACCAACCGGAAATCGGCGGACTCTCCACGGCTGACGGGCAAAACATCCCCGGGATGATCGGGGTTGGCACAGGATCGAAGGAAATATTGGGTAACTTGAATTCTTCCGCGGTGATATATACCTTCGATACTTCATCCATGAAGAATGAGTCTCCCGAAATCAGCTTGATATTGGAAGTTAACGTAGTTGATTTACCGATGACCGGAGAAAGTAAAACTCTGACAGGTCCGTTCAGGTTTGAATTCGATGTGCCTTTCCATGCCGGGAAAAGCATCAGTGTCGGCCGGACCGTGGAAGTGGCGGGTGTGCCAGTGACCCTGGAGCAGGTAGTAGTTAGCCCATGGGGAGTTAAAGCTGTGTTGAAATCGCCAAAAAATTACAAATACATGCCGATAATATCCTTAACTTTACCCAACGGTGATTCTGTGAACGGCGCTTTAATAAGCGAGCATATGGAGGCATCCACAGCACAATACTTCCTGGGAGACTTCACGGAACAAATCGGTACATGGACATTGAATGTCAACGAACTGGTGGTCGGAGCATGGACGACGAAAGGGATGAAAGTCGGGGAAGTGGTGAGTGTTGATACATCACAGCAGCGGTTGTCCGGTCCTTGGGTGTTCCAATTCGTTGTGCATTAGAACAGAATTCGAGAATTAGAACGGATAGGGGGTAGTCCGAAAACGTTTTAGGCTACCTCCTATTTCTTATAGAGTGTTCAACCACGAATTGTATGTCTTTTAATAAGAGGTCAGAGATACCAACAGCCATAGACAGTCATCAAATCGCAAGCCAAATGTATACACCTGACTTTCCCAAATTAGTGAGGCAACCGCGAAACTAAGAAATGAATAGGGAAAGAGGGGCGAAAAAAGAGGTAATTACCCCAATCGAACTGGTAAAATAGCCTTAACAACAGAACTAATAAAGCCAGTGGAAGGAATAATTACCCCATGCATATTATACAAGCTCCGCTATTTGATTTCGAGGCATTTATTGTTGAACGGAGCAAAGATCGTTTAACGTTGGTGCTTGAGGCCGTGCCGGCCGAGAAACTGCTAATCGCCTTGGAAAAGGGGCACTGGACGGGACGCAAAGGTTACTCGGTACGGGAAGCAGGTAATAGTAAATATGAATTAAATGGAACATAAATTCAGTCCAACAAATAGGTGTATAATAATATAAGCGAGTCTCTTGAATAATTGGTGGGGTGGTTGAAAATGATCAGAACGAAAATTAGAGCTCGGGAATGCATAAGTATCGGTAGTGTGGCTGGTTATTGCATGGTCAGTCGTGGTACAGTCCTCAGATGGATTAAAAATGGGAAGCTTAAATCAATCCGACTCCCTAGTGGACAAACTAGAGTTAGCATTGAAGACTTCAAAGAGTTTTGTAAACAACATAATATACTATTAGACAACAGATTTTTACTCAACTAAGGGGTCTTTGGCATTTTGTTACATTAGGTCGATATTCAGATTATTAGCCTGTCCTCGCATCATACGAGTTTGACTAACTCTACCATGCTATCCGAAATGCAAGGTCATGCATGCGGACTCTCATGGTATTTTAAACCCATCCGTGTTTCTATTAGGAATTCATGATACAACACAAATCAGAAGTATCATATGAAACAACTCGTGCGAATTTCTTGTTCAGAATTCATAGAGTAGCTTGCCCAAGCTTTAAATGATACTCCAGACGGGTCTTATATTTCTTAAACGAGATCTTCCATTGATACATTCCGTTTACAGGGCGATCAACCGTATTACTACCTGATCAATGAGGTCGCCGGAAGAGAAATACCACTGGTGACAAATGCATTTCGAGCAAATGTTCCCTAATCGGGCAGAATGTCTAACAAACCACTTTGCTGTAAAAATCGATAATAAAAGGTTTTGATTTCGGGATCATTAATCTGCTTGCCGGCTTCTTGGAGAGGTAATGTCAATGCGTTATTATAGACCTTCTTGATATCTGGAAAGCCTGGCTCGTCGATATTCGTAGTGTTTTTGAGTTCATATTTTTCAATCAGTTTGTCATAAAATATGAGCGTATCGGAGTCTTGGATCTCAGTACGGACCTGCTGTAATAATGTGATCAGTTTCTGCATTGATAATTTTTCAACATTAACTACAGCGATATTGCTGGAAGTGGTTTCCTCGGCTTTGGCAGATGGGACGATTGTTATTGTAGCTATGATCGCAAGCACAGTAACAATTACGCCAGCCAAGAAAGACAATATCATTTTTTTTCTCATAACAAACACCTCTAACCTTAGCCGAAAAAATAAAAACCGGCCCACGATCGGGTCGGTTTCACTATTCGCTCGCCTTTACCAAAAGTGACCAAACAGAGGTAAAGGTTCAAAGCTTCCCTACGTACGATAGTACTAGGTCATTAGGACTGGGTCAAGATACTTTAAATTCACTTATCCTCCCGAAATTAAACTAAAGTTTCAAATATACTCATCTCAAAGCCAGTTCAGATTCCAAAGTCTTTTTAGGAAAATCTAAATCGATCACGGATCCATTCTCTCTAAAAATGTATTGCATCACCATTCCTGGATAAAGTCCGTTAGAAAACCAATACGACATGTTGATTATTCCGGATATTAGGGTTTTTTGCGAATAGTACTACTCTGATTCACACAAATTTGACTTCGAGTAGTACTCAAGTAAGGGACTCAAATATTACTAACAGGTGATTCACAGCAATTAGTGTAAACCATACAATGCAAGCATACCATACAAATGAGGCAAATAATGGTAATAGATATAAATACGAAAAACAATACAAAGAAGTTAAAGATTGTAAGTAGGATGTCTGTGACCGTAAAAGGTATTGCCAACTATTGTTTGGTCAGTGAAAGCACGGTACGAAGGTGGATCAAGGATGGTAAGTTATCGGCTTTGAGACTACCAAGCGGACAGTATCGTGTCACTGCGGCGGATTTCTGGAACTTTCTTGAGAAGTACGATATACCGATTAAGGAAATTAATGAATATTGAGTGGCATTATTTACTGAATGCTGGATTATGTTGGTTAATCGTGCTTATGGCTGGAATAGGATATTTTTTGACCGTGAGGAGATTAAAGCAAAAATGGGCTTTCTGGATGATACTAATTATGGGCTGGGCTCTACTGGCGGTAGCCAACTCATTATCAGCCCTCCGGATAGGTCACGGGACCGGTTATACACTAGCCGTCTGGTTGTCATCATACGTGATGGTAATTGCTTCGTTGGTGCTGCTTTTTCTCAGGTTAATCCATATGATCCAAACCAGGAAGGAATTACATAAATCAGAGAATGAAAGAGTACCCCAGATTGATTAGGGAGGTTTTGAGAGAGATATGTAGTGAAAACTCACGGTATAACCGTAAAGATAAAAACTATGTCGATACAAAAACAAAAAAAATAAAAAAAGGAGAAATCAATGGTAAACAAAATTTTCAGGTCACTCCGGTTCCTGCGTAAGGACCAAAAAGGCATCACGGGGCTGGAAACAGCAATCATTCTCATCGCTTTCGTCACGGTAGCTTCAGTACTAGGTTACAGCGTCCTGTCCGCTGGTATCTTTTCGGCAGAAAAAGGCAAGGCGGCCGTATATCAGGGATTATCCCAAGCCCAGGCCTCCATGCAAGTCAAAGGTTCAGTCTATGCTACGACAGAGGCGGCTAAAGTTGTCTCGGTTACATTTACCTTGGCTTCAGTATTGAACGATGAGACCGTTGATATGTCCGCACCCCCGGCGAATACACTGGTTATCAATTATACCGATTCTCTGGGAGGTTCAGCGACCAATCTTGATTGGACTGCGACTCCTCAGGGCAAAAACAACTCCGATACGAATCTCGACCCCAATGAGCAAATGACGATTATAGTTGACGTAGCTGCGGTTGCTGATAGACTAGGTGTCTATGATACCTTTACCCTGCAGATCATCCCGGCTAAGGGAGCCGCAATTACCCTTCAGAGATCGCTACCCACGATGGTAACTGCCGGTACTATCGACCTGAACTAACTAAATTTCCTATCGAGAGCAGGCGGCTTTGCCGCCTGCTCTCCAGGTAACATTTTTACAGACGAATAGCAGGATTAGCGGCAAAAGAACCTAGACTTTAAAGGCTACTGAAATGGACCAGAACGAAAAATCATATAATGATAAAATAACGAAACTCGAAAATGAGATAAAAGTCCTGAAGAATGAAGTCCAGGCGGTCTTACTAGATCTTCGAGAGAGTTATTTGAATATGGAAAACCCCTTTAACTCGACTGCCGATCCTACCACCATCCCACCTATTGTAATTACCGAACGAACCTCGAACAGTCGACTATCTCCAGAGCCAGCACATGCTGAAAACCACAGACCAGAACCGGGTAAAGTCGAGAGTAAAATATTGCCGGAGAACCCGTTCCCACCGGTTTCAGACATCGAAACGGCTATTAGGGCAACTAAAACAATTCCCAATTCCAATTCGGTCAATAAAGCTACTCCTGATAAGCAAGGTGATCCATCGTTCCCCCAAAATAATAAGCTCGATATTTTGACGGTAGCAGGGCTGGTCAAATGGGCAGAAGAATCGACTCAAAAATTGGGTAAGGAAAGAAGTATCGCGGTTCTGGAAATGTCTCAGACTATGGGTAATTTATCGGAGGATATCAAACCTATCGTGGTGAAACTAATCGGATTGGTACCGGATTCCACTACTGAAAATCAACCCAGGCCTAAAGCTCTTCTGGGTTCGCTTATGAAACTAAATCGCCTTCTTAGCCATAGCAACATTGAGCAGATTGCCATGGAATTGTTGTTAAACGAATCCGGAGATATCACAAATGGATAAAGTCATCGTCACAGTTCTGTTAATCATCGGTGGCATAGTAGCCGCTTTTGCTATTGTTAACGGGACGATACCGGCTATGCAACGTAGCAGCAGCGCAATTAGTGCGGCTTCTGAGCAGGTCAATGATCAAATAAAAAGCCAAATTGAAATAATTAATGTCAGCAGTAATGAATCATCCATACAAGTGTGGGTGAAGAACGTTGGTATTTCGGTTATCAACAACATTGAGAACTGCGATGTATTCCTAACCAGTGGCAGCAACATAGACCGCCTGACTTACGACGGTGCAAGCATTCAACTCCCCTGTTGGAGTTACAGTCTGACTGGTAACAATACTGTCTGGGGACCCTCAGTTACAAATAAAATCATCTTGCATCCTATAGCAATCTCGAATGGACCTTGGAAAGTCAAGATCGTTATACCGAACGGAATCTCGGCCCAATCCACTTTTGGAGAATACTAATGGAATCCATTCTACTCAGCTTCGTATCATTAGCCTTGATCATTATCAGCACCGTAACTATGACGATGTCTTCATTAAGTTCAGCGGCTAATCTTTCGGATTCATGGAAAGCGATGGAAGCGAAAGCAAGAATCCTTCAAGGAACCCGGATTGTCGGAGTGCCTCCGAAGCATTATTCCGGTGGTGTGATTGAAATTACTATAAAAAACGAGGGGCAGGTAAACCTCGGTGATTTTAAACACTGGGATGTCTTCGTCGAGGATCGGGTAGGCGGTATCAGGTACCTGACCTATTCTTCGAGTTATCCGCCGGGAAGTAACCAGTGGGCGATTCAAGGGATATATATCTCCGATAATACCCCGGAAGTATTTGACATTAATATCTTTGATCCGGGGGAGCAATTAATAATGGGGCTTAATCCGGATCCGGCGACACCGACCGGAAACCCTATCAAAATAACAGTAGCGACTAATAATGGTGTCACGACTCAGTGTTTTATTACCGGATCGTAGTCTTACAATTTCAAATTAAGGTGACGATATGCCTGTAGGAACTGCAGTAGAACGTGATAAACGAATAATTTCCACCGGTCACCCGGAAATCGATAGGAAATTGGGGGGTGGGATTCCTGTTGGTTCCTTGATTCTTATTGAAGGTCAATCAGACGCCGGAAAGTCGGTGCTTTCCCAGCAGATGATTTGGGGTTCTTTAAACAATGGGTATAATGTACTTTTATTCACTACGGAAAACACGGTTAAAAGCCTGGTAAGTCAGATGGATAGTCTGGGACAAAACGTACTTGATTACTTGCTACTGGGCAGACTGAAAGTATTTTACATGAAACAGTCGCAGGTTAAAGCCTATCCGGTTGCGACCTTCGATAAAATTCTATATGCAATCGAAAAACATACGGCTTCCCATCTTGTTGTTCTCGATTCTCTCACCCCGATTGTATCCGTTTCCGACGTCTTAAAAATTTTGTCTTACTTTGAGCGCTGTAAGTCCGTATGCGACCAGGGAAGGACGGTCATTAATGTTATGCATACCTATGCCCTCGATAATGACACCTTAATCCGGGTTCGGTCGGCTTGTGATGCCCATCTTAAACTGACGATTGAAAAGGTTGGAGACAAACTTGTGAAAAGTCTGGAGGTAGCCAAGATCAGGGGGGCATCTCAAAACACAGGTAATGTTGTGGCATTTGAAGTCGAACCGCAAGTCGGTATGAAAATAATGCCTATCTCCAAGGCAAAGGCTTAGGAGTTTATCGATGCCGACAATTACTCTTCCTTTCAACCTATGTAATACAATCGATTGGACAGATACCGACGTTTCACCACAGGAAAGACTGGGGAGTCTGCCTGGCGAACTCCAAAAAGCAGTTAATGAATACCCGCACCTATTCGCCTACTTAATGAACCTAGTACAGGCAAAAATAAGTATTCCGGAGTATTTTACCGAACTGAATCGGACCTTAGCCGCAAAAAAAGAACTGAATCTCATTTATCCTATTAAAAATGCAGGTTCGTTTGTACATATATTTTCCGATGAAAGCGGTGACCGAAGTTTCTATATACCAATTGAGCCCACCACAACCATGGACGTGGCTTCCAAAGTAAAAGAAGTGGATGATGCCTGTATAGCGATCAGTTACGATTTTACAGGAATCGACCCCAATCAGGAGAAAGAGAGAAAATTACTCGAGTACGTTGAAAAGGTTACCACAATTGAAAACCGCAGTAAGCATCAATATTCCGATAAATCCTCCAAAATTACTAAATTTCCTTTTTTGAAAAAAAAGAAAGCAATGGTGAAGGTGAAGGTGACTCCGAACGAATTGGAGGCGGTAAAATATTCATTTTTACGCGATAAGATCGGACTTGACGTTCTCCAACCTTTAATCGAAGACCCGTATATCGAGGATATCAGTTGTTCTGGCATGGGAAATATATTTATCGAACATAAAATTTTCAAGAGTTTGAGAAGCACAATAACCTTTTCTGACTTCGAAGAGTTAGACGATTTTGTTATAAGATTAGCCGAACGTATAAAAAAACCGGTGACTTATAAAAACCCTATTGCTGACGCCACTCTTCCCGATGGGTCCCGCATCAATATAGTTTTTGGTCGAGACGTTTCCAAACGTGGATCCAATTTCAGTATCCGTAAGTTCAGCGAAGTTCCCCTATCCATCTTCGAAATTGCAGATTTCGGAACTGTCAATTATCAGATATTGGCCTACCTCTATCTGGCTATCAATAATGGCATGAATGTCTTTGTGGCCGGTGAATCCGCCTCTGGAAAAACCGCACTAATTAATGCCATCACCACCTTTATCTCACCCACGGCTAAAATAATTACGATTGAAGATACCCCTGAATTGCAAATACCGCAAAATAACTGGATTAGAGAAGTAGTACAGACTACCAAAGCTGTTGACGCTAATGGGGCGGTTACCATGTTCGATCTTCTTAAAGCTGCTTTACGCCAGAGACCTAACGAGATAATTGTAGGTGAAATCAGAGGGGTGGAAGGTAGTATTGCTTTCCAGGCTATGCAAACTGGCCATTCGGTTATGGCGACCTTTCATGCGGCTTCAATCGAAAAACTGATACAGCGTATAACTGGTGATCCAATACTAGTTCCAAAAACATATATCGACAACCTCAATGTGGCTGTAATTATGGGTATGGTAAAACTCCCCAATGGAAAGATCGGCAGAAGGGTAACTAATGTGTCGGAGATTGTCGGGTGGGACCCATCTTCCGAGAGTTTCAATATTGTAGAGGCTTTTCACTGGGATGAAGCGACGGACACCTTTGACTTTACGGGATATATGACGAGTTATATCTTGGAGAGTAAAATTGCGCCTAAGTTGGGCATCGCTTCGAATAACAAGCAGAAAATATATTTTGAACTTGAAAAGCGAGCCAAGGTGCTCAGTAAATTACATCAGGAAAAAGGCGTAACTGGTTTCTATGATGTCCTTGAGGTACTTAATAAAGCTCAAAGAGAAGGATTATTTTAGGAAAAATGGTTACTGCTACAAAGCCAATTAATATCGGTGAAAATCGAGAACAGACTGTGGATAATTATCAGGATTCGCTGCAAGGCGACATGTTGGTTAAAATTCCAGAGGCTTTTCAGACGGTCTTGGACGACAATCCTCATCTGTATCAATACATTATGCAACTCCCGCTGTCAGAGATAGGTATGCCTGAGTACTACCCTGAATTGACCCGTAAAATGGGTGATAACAAGAAACCTAACTTGGTTTATCCGGTTCATCGTAAGGGCGTTTTCATTCACATATTGTTTAACCAAAATTTGGACAGGAATCACTATATTCCAATTGAGCCAATTCGTAATATCGATGTTAAAGCGAAAATGCAGATGCTAGAAACCAAGTTGCTCGATCTTGGTCCGAATATAAAAAAAATTGATATCGATGGGGATAAAGAAAAGCAATATTTGGAGTTGGTCGACCAGGTGCTAATTAATACCGAAGAACCGAAGGGAAAAACCCCGATGAAGAAACAACGATCTATGGGTTTCCCGGGAAGTAATAAAAGAATTAGTAAACTCAGAGTGTCTAAGAATGAAATTGAGGCTTTAAGATATCTTTTTATTAGAGATAAGGTTGGACTAGGTATTCTTGATCCTTTAATAGTCGATCCGTACATAGAAGATATAAGTTGTTCCGGTACCGGTAATGTTTTTGTAGAGCATAAGATTTTTAAAAGTCTTAAAAGCACAGTTTCATTCTCAAATTTTGATGAACTGGATACTTTTGTATTATGGCTTTCAGAGCGAGTAAAAAAACCGGTTACGTATAAAGTGCCGATAGTTGATGCGTCGCTTCCTGACGGATCGCGCATCAATATTGTTTTCGGAAGTGAGGTTTCTAAACGCGGTTCGAATTTTAGTATACGGAAATTTAACGAAGTTCCTTTGTCTATCTTTGAAATTCTAGAATCTGGTTCTCTAAATTACGAAATGTTAGCGTACCTTTCGCTTGTGATTGGGAATGGTATGAACGTTTTTGTTTCTGGAGAAACCGCGTCCGGAAAGACCACTTTACTTAATGCGGTAACCACATTCATACCGCCATTAGCTAAAATTATCACCATCGAAGATACCCCTGAGTTACAGGTACCTCATAAAAATTGGTTACGGGAAGTTGTGCAAACAAATAAAACTGAGGGCGATTCTGCCGGGGTAACAATATTCGACCTTCTAAAAGCAGCTTTAAGGCAACGTCCTGATGAAATAATGGTCGGAGAAATTCGAGGTCGCGAAGGAAATGTCGCTTTTCAAGCAATGCAAACCGGCCATTCAGTAATGGCTACATTCCATGCTGCCTCAGTCGAAAAACTGATTCAAAGGATTACGGGAGACCCTATTCTCGTACCCAAAAACTACGTGGATAACCTGAACGTTGTCATACTCACCGGTCAGGTAAAACTCCCATCCGGCAAACTCGGCAGGCGTGTTACCGGTATATCCGAAATCGTATCGTACGACAGTTCGTCGGGATCGTTTTCATTTATCGATAGCTTCAAATGGAACCAGGAGACCGACATTTTTGAATTTACAGGTTATATGACGAGTTACATACTCGAAAACAAAGTTGCTCCCAAGCTAGGTATTCCCAGCCATCAGAAACAACATATTTATCGGGAAATGGAAAGAAGGGCCAGGATTTTGGCTAAGCTCCACAAGGAAAAAGGGATGACGGGGTTTTACGACGTTCTGGATATACTGAACAAAGCACAAAAAGAAGGACTTTTTTAACCATGAACTCTTTTATGCTTAAGAAACTGATGTTTCGGTCCAAGATGCAAAAACAGGACGCCACTAAGAAAGAAAATTCTTTCGATCCGCAACTGCTGAGTATGGATTTTTACAGCCAGTTGGTCTACATGTCAGCAATCGCGACTTCAGGAATTGCGAGGGATAAACTGGTTTACTATGCGGCCAAACTACCGTTTGTAGCTGCTAGATTTTTTAGAAAAGTCGATTTTGTAGCTAAAATGTTTAACCACGACTATCCTCAGGCCTGCCGCATCGTGGGTGAAAAAACCAGTGAACCTGAAGTCAAAGCACTACTATTACGTTTATCAAGTGCTTTATCATCTGGAGAAGAGGTCGCCGGTTTCTTTAGCCGGGAGTCCCAAATTTGTGGTGAATCATATAGTAATAATTATGAAAGACGACTGTCTCAGCTTAAAACTTGGGGGGATGCTTACATCTCCCTGATAATGACAACCGCACTGGTGACAGTGATGTCAGTGGTATCGATGATGATTGGTAACGTAACGATTACTTTTATAATGGCTTTATCAATCGTAACTATTATTGCTTCATTCTCAGGTACTTGGTTTTTGTATAAAACCGCCCCCAGAGAACTAAGAAATCATTCCCTTGCAGTGCGTTCACAAGAGCAGGATTTGGCAAGGAAGTTATCAAGAATTATCTTGCCAGTAGGTTTATTGGTTGTAATTGCGCTTATAATAATGGGCGTAGGTTTAGGTGGATTATTACTTGTTATTGGTGCAGTTTTATTTCCGATTGGATTTATTGCGGTCATAGATGACAGTAAGATTAGTAAACGCGATACCGAGGTCGCCACCTTCCTACGCTCTCTTGGGGGAGTCATGCAGGCTATCGGCGCCACTGCTTCAGAAGCCATGGGTAGACTTGAATTCCGTTCCTTAGGGTCGATGAAAAATAGTGTCGGTTTACTCCACACTCGGATTTTAGCTGGAATTAGTCTGGACAGTTGTTGGGATAGATTCGTGGGGGAAACCGGTTCGGAGCAGGTTTGCCGGAGTGTCCGTATTTTTTGGGATGGTATTAATTTGGGTGGAGAACCGCAAAAAGTCGGTAATGAAGCAAGCTCATTTGCCATGAATATTTCTTTTCTCAGAGCTCAGCGCAGCCAAATCGCTTCCGGTTTTACCTGGTTAACTGTGGCTATGCACACGGTGCTGGTTACTCTCTGCGTTTTTATATACTCAGTCTTTGTCACGTTCTCCCAACTGGTCAAAACGATTATTCCTGAATCAAGTGCTGCTGGAAGTCTCCCTAATATGCCATCGTTCGGACTTTTTGGCCAGAGCGCCAATTATCTCAGCCTATTACATGTCATGGTGATAGCCATAGTCTTAATCCTTACCATAGCTAACGCCCTCAGTATCCACTTTGTTAACGGAGGGCATTATTTGAAGATGTTCTTCTACCTGGCATTAACGACGGTTGTTTCCGGAGCAGTCCTTGTTATAGTGCCACAAATAGTCAATATCATTTTTATTCCGATGGTCCATTAGAGAGAAATAGATGTATCAGAAACTGGATTTTGCTTTAGGATTCTTTATCACAATGATATTTTTGTCTTCAGTTGTGGTCACACTGACGATACTATATTTTTCTCGCTCTAAACCTAAGAATCGTGTAGCTCAAAATGACAAAGGTACGGAAAAGCCAATAGAATCGAACACCGGAGGAGAACCCAATTCCATCGTGGAATCTATTAAGTTAAACATTAATGACCCAGTAACAGATACTAGTATCCCCTTAGATTTATTAGTTCAAACAACCTCAGAAAATTCACCTTTAAATGGTAATGAGCCGACCGAAAGAATGATTATCGATAAAATTGACACTGTATATAAACAGTCGGTTGAAAATCAACCGGAGAAAATAATTATTAGTAAATTATCAAATATTAATTCGCCGTTACCGCCGGCTTTTTCTGTAGAAAAACAGCAACCTCAAAAGATATCCTTAGGAAATGAGAATAATGAGGCCACTAGTCCTAAGGATATTCATGGGGCACTGAATGAAACGGTAGCATCACCGACCACAGCGGAAGCAAAGACAAATATTAGCATCGATAAACTAAGCTCTGGTTCTGAGACTAATTTAAAAAAAGGGGTGAATACAAACGCCCCATTGATAGAGGAAGCTCGTGAAAGTGAGGTAATAGAGCCAATGGTTGACGAACGTAAGAACCCCCAACCGCGCGACGGGCAGGATGACATGGGTTTTTCGGAATTGTTTACAGAAGATTCCGAGGAGACCCACGCCGGCAGATTGAGTAAAGACCTGAGTGATATTGAGGCCAATGATATTTTAACAATGGGGCAGAGCTTAGTAAGCCAGTTTAAAGGGAGAAGATAGGTAAACAGATACATATCAAGTGTTTTTTATTCGACTATAAGGTCGATCGACATGTCTTAGAGTTGATAGAAACCAGGAAAATGAAAAAGACCGGAAAGCAAGGTTAGAAAGATTATGAATAATTCCATTTTGGTTAATAGTGACAGGATAAAAATTCCAATAATAATTATTGCGATGTGTTCTCTAATAGCCCTATCTCTTTTGATAGTCAGGTCCTTTGTACTCCCCAATTTAGTAAAAGAACGCGCCGCTAAAATCGAATTGACGTCTGAACAAAGACTGCAATCGCAAATCAACGATCTCTCTAGCCAAATATCCAGTGTAAATGGCTTCATCTCTCAACTGCAATCACAAATAAAGTCAGCGTCGACCCAAGTAGATCCTCAACCATACCTGGTATCCTTAAGTAAAATAGATACAGTAAGTACACAAAATAAGCTTTTAACGAGCAAAATCGATGCAATCCAGGCTCAAATAGCGACAATGCAAGATCAACTAAATGCTGCCAACACTTCGATAGGTATTAGCCCAGTTAACATTAATGGTCTCAGTGTCACGTTCATAACAGAAACCATCACATTGGGCATGACAGATTCTTCCAAAATAAACACAGGCCAGTTCGCTATAAAAATAGCGAATACGACAAATAAAGTCTTTAATAATATTGATGTTACAGGTACTATTACCAGTTCCCAATATTTTGGGAGTACACTGGCTGCCGGTTATCCTCAACTCGCAGATGGGTTGGGGTTATGTAGTTATACTTTTTATATGACACAAAATAGCGTTATAAATTTTGAGGCGTTTGGAAGTAGCAAAACCGGCTTATCAATTCCAGCCGGTGGGTCCATTACGATTAGACCTAAAATATCGTTATTGGCTGCTGCCAAAGGATATTTTCCGGAAACAATTCTAAATATCGCTCTCAAAACGATTACATATGATGTTTCTACAACAACAAAATGATCCATTTGCAAGAAATATGAGACAAAGAGTCCCAATCATCGTCTATCCTATGTCTGATACTGAAAAGTAAATGACCTGCCCCAACAGGAACAGCCCCTTTAAATCATGCCGGTTGGGAAAATGAAAGTGCGCTAAGTAGTCGGGAGGCAGTGATGACACGGAGAATACCGTCTCATCTCCTGGCAGTGCTCATGCTGGGCATTGTTTCCCAGATCGGCCAGGTCCTGCTTTTGCGGGAACTCCTGATGGTCTTTCATGGTAATGAGCTTTCCATCGGGCTGATTCTGGCTGCCTGGCTGGCCTGGGGTGGAGTGGGCAGTCGCCTCGGCGCTGTTCTGGTTGACCGGTTCAACCATCCCCGGTTCCTCCTCATGCTTAGCGCTGCCGGTGTACTGCTGACACTGCCAGCAACCATTCTAATCATTCGGGGACTGCGCGGATTTTTCGACGTTCTCCCCGGCACCTATCTCTCCTTACCTGATATGACCATCTCATGCTTCCTGCTGATGGCGCCAGCTTGCCTGATGCTCGGCGCGCAGTTTGTCCTGCTATCAAGGATATGGCGAGAAAGCGACCGCAAAGAAAATACCTCCGGCGCCGGGAAAACTTACATAGGCGAAGCAGCCGGCAACATGCTTGGCGGCATACTGTTTACATTCCTCATGGTACATTATCTGAACTCGTTCCAATCAGGGGTCCTTGTCGGCGTGCTGATGCTCGCCGCCGTTCTACTGATGACCCGGAAACTCGAAATGGGTGGAAAGTGTTTATCAGTGCGATTCCGCTTGGTGTTTCTGGGACTGCTGACGTTGTCTGTCCTCGTTTTTCCCTTTCTGGAACATGTGGATGGCTGGGCGGACCAGCTCCAGTGGCGTTATTTCTCGCCACAACACCAGTTGGTCGAGACGCACCAATCAAGGTACGGGGCTATCTCCGTGGTGCAACGCGAGGACCAGTACAGCTTTTTCCAGAGCGGGCATTTGGTTTTTACCACCGCCGGCCCGAAGGCAGTGACGGCCGGTCTGGAAGAGCAACAGGCAGCGACGTTTGCCCACTTGGCGATGGTGCAGCACGAGAAACCCGAACGCATACTGCTGATTGGTGGTGGTCTGCGCGGCACGCTCAGTGAGATTGCCAAACACCCGGTGGTGAGGATTGACTATATCGAGCTGGACGAGGTGCTGACTGAAATGGCCAGGCCATATGTCTCACCAGCGACACTCGAAGCGCTGGCCGACCCGCGGGTACGCCTGATACACACGGACGGACGGCTCTTTGTGAAGGCAGCCGACGAAAAATATGACATGATAATCGCCGATGTCCCGGACCCGGCTACCGCCGTTCTGAACCGTTACTACACCAAGGAATTCTTTCGCGAGGCCGAAGCCTTGCTCAATCCTGATGGGGTATTTATCATCGGGACAACATCTACCCCGGACCTGCGGGGCGTTGCGATTGCCAATCGCAATACCACTATCTACCATACTCTGAGAACCGTCTTCTCACACGTGCTTCCGGCAGGCGAACGATTCATGTTTTATTTTGCCACCAATACACCCGGGCAGGTCTCGCTGGACGTGCCTACCCTTCAATATCGGTACCGCGAACTGAATATCGAGACTGAAGGTTTCTCAGAATATCATTTTCACACCTTGCTGCAGGAATCGCAGCTTCAGCGCGTGAACTGGGTAGTCCGCAATCACGGGCGCAGCCCTGGCGCACACCTTGAAGGACCACGGCTGGTACCGCTTTTGCCCGGCGCGATAGCTGAGCAAGAAAGTGCGGAAAAACAATTGCCGCCGGTGGAGAGAAATTACTTCATCAATTCTGATTTCAAGCCTATCGGATACTATTACACCGTGATGTTCTGGGACGACCTGGCACGCACAGGCCAGCGGGAAACGTTCAAATTGTTGCTGCACGTTCAACCCTGGTGGGTTCTCTCGCTGGTTTTCCTTCCCCTGCTGGCGGTGCTGGGGTTGCGGATAGCTGTACGCCGCACTGAGAGAAGGCTTGACACCCATTTTGCGGTTTTATTCACCGTGTTCACCACCGGGCTCTCGACAATGGCTTTGCAAATCGCTTTGTTATTTTCTTTTCAAAGCATTTACGGTTTCGTTTACGAAATGGTGGGGCTTATTGTGGCCATGTTCATGGGTGGGCTGGCGCTGGGCACTCTCCTCGCCCACCGGTACGTGGCTAACAAAGCGAACCTGCGCACCCTGGCCGGTGTTCAACTGCTGATCGCGCTGGTGGCTGGTCTGATTGCGCTTGTGCTCCCCGGGGCAGCCGCAGTGACATCTCCGGCCATTGTGTTCCTGCTGTTTTCCATACTTATCTTTGTGGCGGGGGTGATCAACGGCGTGAACTTCCCGCTCTCGGCGGCCTGCTATATGGCGCTGAACCGGCGCGCTGAAAAATCTACCGGCGCTGTCTACGGCACGGAGTTGTTCGGGGCGTGTATCGGCGCGGCCCTCGCCAGCGCGTTGGTGGCACCTATACTGGGTATTATTGCCTGTTGCCTTCTGGCCGGTATTGCCAACGGCACAGCTTTTATCGTACTCTTGATATGCCGGAGGTCTTATGCCTGAGAAGAGCAAACGGGATAGCGGTTTGAACAGGAGAGAATTCCTGAAAGCCGGTGCCGGCGGAGTTAGTGCTTTGTGGTTCACCGGTGCCCTTGGCTGCACCAGGGAACAAGACCCACCGAAAACGCCACCACAAACGGTGCAGAGAAGCTTTGTCAGGCCCGTGTCCTCTCCGTGGTTCAGCAAACTCAACAACGCCAGGGTCCGATGCGAGTTGTGCCACAAGCGGTGCGAATTGGCACCGGGCGAAAGGGCCCCCTGCAGGGTACGCGTTAACCGCGATGGTGAAGGATATACCCTGGCATACGGTAATCCCGCCCTGTTACAGGAAGACCCCGTTGAACGTAAGCCGTTCTTCCACGTGATGCCGGGCAGCAGGGCGCTTTCGGTTGCCACCGCCGGATGTAACTTGGCGTGCAAGTTCTGCGAGGTATGGGATATTGCATTGGTGGCCCCGGAAGACGTGCACGCTTATGATATGCCACCGGAAAGATTGGTGGCACACGCACGAGCGTCAAATGTTCGGGCGATAAGCTACGCCTTCGGCGAACCGGTGGTCTTCTACGAATATATGGCGGCTGTGGCTACTCTGGCTAAAGAAGCGGGGCTGCTGAACCTGATGCACACGGCTGGCTATATCCAATTGGAACCGTTAAAAGAGTTAAGCGGGAAGCTGGACGCAGTGAATGTAGACCTGAAGAGCTTCGATCCGACGTTTTATCGGGAGGTTGTCGGCGGGGAGTTGGAGCCTGTATTGAGAACCCTGAAACTGCTCAGGGACGCCGGCGTCCATATTGAGATTACCAACCTGGTCATCCCCACACTGAATGACGACATGGGGAAGATAGGCGAGATGTGTCAATGGATAGTAAGCGAACTTGGAACAGGCGTGCCGCTCCACTTTGGCCGCTTCTATCCGCTGTACAAGCTCTCCAACCTGCCACAGACCCCTGTTTCCACGCTGGATAAGGCACGGCATACCGCCCTGGATGCGGGCCTCAAATTTGTCTATATCGCCAGGGTAACCGGCCACGAGGGTGAGAATACCTTCTGCCCCGGCTGTGGGAAGACTATCATTAAACGGTTGGGCTTCGTGATTGACGAGATGCATCTGGAAAATGGCAGATGCATATATTGCAGCGCGGAGATACCCGGCAGGTGGGCGTAATTCAGCGAATCATGCGGCGGGCAATTTCGAGATACGCCAGTGACCTCTCGTCAAGGTTGGTCAGCCCGGCCTCCCTGGCCCACTCCATTCCCTCCACGAATTCTTCGGCAGTGATGGCACGGGCGATGCGCTCGTATTCAAAGGCTCTGTGCTCGACCCGGTACTGAGCCATGATATTTACGTAGGTGGCTGTCGACAGGTTCTCGGCTACCCACTTAACGAATTCCCGGGTGCCAGCGACACGGTTGGGCATAACCAGATGGCGCACCATCAGCCCGCGCAGCGCAATGCCACGTTCGCCGGTCACGAGGTTCCCTACTTGGCGATGCATCTCGATGATGGACTCCTGTGCCATTTGCGGATAGTCCGAGGCGGCGGCGAAATTGTAGCGTTGCGCTTCAGCGCCGTCCATGAATTTGAGGTCGGGCAGATAGATATCGACGATGCCGTCCAGGAGTTTAATATTCTTGGCAAGCTCATAGCCGCTGGTATTATAGACCAAGGGCAGGTGCAATCCCTTCTTCAGGGCGATGAGCGTGGCGCTGACGATGTTCGGCATGACATGGGTCGGTGTTACCAGATTGATGTTATGGCAGCCTTTCCTCTGAAGGTCGAGCATCATGTCCGCCAGGGCTTCATCACTGACCTCGCGGCCTCGCCCTTCATGGGCAATGGGCCAGTTCTGGCAGAACACGCAGCGAAGACTACAGTTGGAGAAGAAGATGGTGCCCGAACCACCCTGTCCCACGAGCGGCAGTTCTTCGCCAAAATGCGAATGATGGCTGTAGACCATCGCCTTCTCCGGGGCACGGCAGAAGCCTTTCTTCCCCTCACGGCGATTCACACCACAACGGCAAGGACAGAGCTCGCACTTTTCCAGTATGCTATATGCCTGCTCGACCCGTTTAGCAAGTTTACCTTCCGCCTCAAGTTTTGCATAGGCCGGCTGCCGTGGCTCCGTTAAATCGGCTGGTAGTTCGTCCACTCGCTTACAGGCTTTTAGCAGTAGGGCTGCACCGGCGAGGCACACGATCTTAACAAAATCCAGGCGCGTCATTGCCATTGGAAACACCCCCCCACAACACCGACGACCAACCACGTATCTATCTTGCGATGAGCCGTGAAGTAGTCGCCACTGGCTGTCACTACCAGATGGTCTCAAAAACACTATAAGACACGCAGTAAACGCTGTCAACAATGAGTCTTTCGTTTCGAGTTTGGTAAAGTGCGTACTGGACAAACGAAGCCGTTAACTCTTTGCTACCGAGAAGCCACCCCTCGGCGTGCTACCAACTCCTCAATCTCGCTTACGTCAACGAAGATATCGACAGCGTATTGAGCAAGCCTGTGCCGGCTTCCTAGACCCATAGCTCCCTTCACAAGCTTGAGCACCTCTCTCCATTCGCCTTCAGTCTCCGGTCCCTCCGTCTCCTGGTCTCCCATAAAGTACAGCGAGACTAGATAGGCTGGGATGTGGTTGAGTATTCGCAGCAAATACAGATGAGCCATGCGGTTTGCATACTGGTAGAAAGCCTCTGACCAGCGAATCGCTGGCTTCGCTTTCACGTATGATTGGAGGTCAGCAAGGCTCCTCTCAATCAAATCCTTTGATGCTCCGGTCGCTTCTGTCCCCCGGGACAGAAGCTCGGTAACGTGGGACTTGGCTTCGACAAGGAAGACCAATCCAGTGTCCGATCGCGCTAGTCCGTCCCATTGTGGTCCTCGCCTCGGCCAGAAAGAACTTAGAGGGCGTTCCTCTAATTTGATACCCAATCTCAACAGGAAATCCGAGTCTCTGTACTCGGATAACTCGTCATCTGCCTTGGGAGATACCCATGATATTGAGGTGCCTTCAGGTAGTTGACAAACAGTCCTGATACGGCTGTTGATTAGTTCGGGACACGAATTAACAACAATCTGTATCCACTTAAGGCT
>JBBITI010000046.1:0-20991 GCA_037440885.1 Dehalococcoidales bacterium
ATATTATAAACATTTTGAAGGATTGTAGTCCCATATCCGCAAGTTGTCAACAATACTTCATATCATATACTCCAGGGTACAGAATGGGTAATCAAAGAGTATCTCGGTACCGATACTACGATATACGGTGCCTGACTCCCCTCAATAAACCACTCTACCTCTTCCAGTGTCTGTAACTTCTCGTCATTCACCTTTAGTCGCATATCCCAATCTTATGCGAACCGAGGCTGCAGGGGCTCATCTTGTACTGGAATCTATCTTCCCTTCAGGCTCATCTTGTATTAGACAAGACTTCGTGTCAATAGCGAACTACTCCTACGGTATAATGGACACCAAAAATATGAACCTTTATTAGTGCTATCGACCGAAGTTGGAGGGGTAGTATGACAATACCAGACTATCAAACGGTGATGTTACCCTTATTAAATTTACTCGCCGACAAAGAAGAGCATTACATTCGAGATGTTATTGATGAACTTGCTGATTTGTTTAAGCTATCTGATGAGGAAAGAAGGAAATTGCTACCGAGTGGTAATGATGTTATTTTCGATAACAAAGTGATGTGGGCTCGTGTTTACCTAGGGAAAGCTGGTTTACTTGAATCGACCAAAAGAGGATATTTTATTATTACTCAGCGGGGTCTTGAGGTGTTGTCTCAGAGTCCACCCAAAATCGGATTAAAATTTCTCGAACAATTTCCAGAATATCGTGAATGGAAAAGTCTAACAACAAAAGGAACAAAAGAAAAACCTATAAACAAAGTGGAGGTAACTGAAGAACAGACACCAGAGGAAAAACTTGAATATGGCTATCAACAAATGAGGAATACCCTGGCTCAAGAATTATTGGTTAAAGTCAAAGATTCTTCTCCGAAATTCTTTGAAAAACTGGTTGTTGGGCTATTAGTAAAGATGGGATATGGAGGTTCAGTTAAAGACGCTGGAGATGTTATTGGTAAGACTGGTGATGGTGGAATTGATGGAGTCATAAAAGAAGATAAACTTGGCTTAGACAATATATATATTCAAGCTAAGAAATGGACAGATGCACATGTAGGTACTTCTGAATTACGGAATTTTGTCGGGGCATTACAGGAGAAAAAAGCCAATAAGGGAATCTTTATTACTACGTCTAGGTTTGTAAAAAACACAAAAGACTATATCGATAAGGTTGGCGGAAATATCGTCTTAATCGATGGTGAACAACTTGCCCAACTAATGATTGATTATGGCGTAGGAGTATCAAGAGTAGCTAACTACGAGGTGAAAAAACTAGATTCTGATTATTTCAACGAAGAATAGGGATAGAATAAGCATCTCTTAGACAGTGTTTACCAAGCAGGAGGTGTTCAATGAACGACAATCTAATCGATCCCGAAGACGGGATGGAATTATGGCAAACAGTCTTAGCACTTGTTCCAGAAACTCTAGAGGCAAGGAAAGTTTCAAAGACAGAGTTTATGAGCTTTTTTTCTGATCTTTTTGAAGCTAAAATTTGGAGCGGGAGACGAGATTCGAACTCGCGACTTTCTGCTTGGGAAGCAGACATTCTACCGCTGAATTACTCCCGCTGACAGGTACATTTTGCATTATTTTTACGGATTAATCAAGCTTTTTGACGATAGTCCAGATATTATGTCAATCAATCTCAGCGGATTCGGACACTCCGTCTATGGTTACAATCCAAGGAACGCCTTCTGAATATAGTCGCTGCACAGCAATTCGGAGCAGGTGCCCTGAAGACAGATCCGGCCGTTTTCGATGACATAACCGCGATCAGCTATTTCCAGGGAGAGCCGGACGTTTTGCTCTACGAGCAACACGGTGATATCGCGTTCACGGAGCGCTTTGATGACATGGAAAACCTCGGCTACCAGGATCGGAGCGAGTCCGTAAGATGGCTCATCGATCAGGCACAGCTTCGGGCGGGACATTAGACCTCTACCGACAGCCAGCATCTGCTGTTCACCACCGCTGAGGGTACGAGCCAGTTGCCGTTCTCGCTCCCTGAGGCGGGGAAAGAGCTTATAGACTTCAGTCAGAGTCAGCGGTTTCTGTTTCCAGGCGCGGCGGGGGAAAGCACCCATCTCCAAATTCTCCCGCACCGTCATATCGGGAAAGAGTTTGCGACTTTCCGGGATATGACAGATTCCCATTTCGACAATAACGTGAGGCGCCAGGCGATCAATGCGCAGGCCTTCAAACAATATCTCGCCGGAAACCGGCGTCAATACCCCGGAGATGGTATTGAGGAGCGTGGTTTTTCCGGAGCCGTTAGCGCCGACAATGGCGACTATCTCAGACTTTCGGACATCCAGGCAGATATCCCATAAAGCCTGAATCCGGTCATAAGAGACATTAAGACTGTTTACTTGAAGAATCAAGTTGTTCGCCAAGGTAAACCTCAACCACAGTTTTATTGGCCCCAATTTCCTGGGGGGTGCCTTCCGCTATTTTAACGCCATGATGGAGGACGATAATGCGATCGCAGATGCCCATGATAGCTTTCATGACATGTTCGATCATAAAAACGGCGATACCGAGCTGGCGGATGCGCTTCACGATATCCATCGCCTGAGCGACCTCGGAAGCATTCAACCCGGCCATGATTTCATCGAGTAACAGCAATGACGGCCGGGTAGCCAGCGCCCGGGCGACCTCCAGTTGTTTTTGCCGGACGAGAGTAAGGTCGGCAGCCAACGTTTCCTTAGCAACCGACAAACCGACGAATTCCATGATGGAAGCGATATCAGTCAGGCGGCCGTCAGGAGCAGACTTACGGCCAACGCCGAAGAGCAAGGCGACCCTGATATTATCGTATACCGACATATGCCCGAATACTTTGACCGATTGAAAGGTGCGGGCAATACCCATCCGGCAGATCCGGTCCGGCTTGAGACCGCCGATGTTTTTCCCCTTGAACGTCAACGAGCCGGAACGAGGCGGCACAGCACCCGAGATCATGTTAAACAGGGTTGTTTTCCCGGCGCCGTTGGGGCCGATCAAACCGACGATCTCACCCGGATCGATATAGAAATCGACATCCGAGATAGCGACAAGGCCACCAAAAGCCCGCGTAACATGACTACCTTCAAGTAACGGCACGACGACCTCCGATGCTTCGCTTCCATAATCTTAATGCCAATCCCACCAGTCCGTCAGGCATATACAGAATTGCGGCAACCAGCACGATGCCGAAGATAAGCATGTAGACATCGGGGAACCCTGTGATAAGTCTTTCCTGCAAATAAGCAAAAATAACAGCTCCGACAACCGGGCCGTAAAGCTGTCTCGTACCACCGAAGATAGCCATCAAAACGGGCAGGAAAGAAAAATTGGCATTAAAAGCGATATAGGGATCGATATACGTCCAGCGCGTCGCTATGGTGGCGCCGGCGGCACCGATGAAGAAGGCACTCAAGGCGAAAGTCAAGACCTTGACCATGACGACATTAATACCGATATGAGCGGCGGCCTCTTCATATTCGCCGATACTCTGCAAGGCCAACCCATAACGGGAACGCCGGAGCAGATAGGCAACGAGAAGCAAGGCGACGAGAATAATGAGCATGGTGAAATAAATGATGTTATAGTCGATCACTACAACAAACCGGCCACGGATACCAAAGGTATGCAGTTCCCAGAACACCAGGAACTGGGGAATGAGCATGACCAGTCCGAAGGTGAAGATGGCAAAATAAACACCCCGCAACCGGAGGGTCAGAGCACCGATCAAAACCGCGAGCAGGGAACTTACCAGCCCACCGACGATCACAAAAACCGGCAAAGGGACCGATTTGCCGATCAAGGCAGCGGTATAGATGCCGACACCGAAGAAAGCGGCAGTGGCCAGGGACATATACCCAGTAGGGCCGGAGAAAAGGGTCCAGCTCACGGCAAGGATGATAAACATAAAAATCGAGGTCATCAGTATCGGGGTATAACCGGCGGCATAGAACGGCAAGCCGGACAAAAGCAAGACGATCACACCTAACAAGCCCAGCCGAAACCAGCGATTAGAGATGATCCTTGCTACAACCATTGTCTTACTTCCCCATGATTCCTTTCGGTCGAATGACGAGAAGAAGGATAAAAATCACGTAATATGCCGCCAGAGACAAACTGGGAACAAAATGCTTAACGACCTCACCGAAAACCCCGAGCAGCAGACCGCCGATAAAGCTGCCGGGAATGCTACCCATGCCGCCCAAAACCACGACGATGATAGCGATAACGGTCCGTTCCAGTCCCATAGTAGCGGAGATGGAAAAACACATGCTGTACAAAACGCCGGCGATGCCGGCAAGGGCTGTACCGAATCCGAAACAGATCGCCAGCACATTTTTGATATTGACACCCATCAGCCCGGCAGTAGTCGGGTCCTGGGCAGCAGCCCGGATGCCTTTGCCCAGGCGAGTACGCGCTAAAAAGATATAAAAAGCCAACCCGATGCAAACCGCAAAGGCGAGGGTCACCAGGCGATTCGCACCAAAGACAGCCCCAGCAAGGTTGACCGGTGAAGCTAAGAAGGAATAGCTTTTGGCTGAAGAGCTCCAGATGATAATGACGATATTCTGGATGATATATAACAAGCCGAAAGTAGCCAGGAGGGAACTACCTTCGAAAGCAGGGAGAGACGGCGGAGAAGCCTTGATACGTTTAAAAATAGTCCGGCGAAGCAAAAAATCAAGAAGAATAGCCAAGGGAATACCGATGAATACCGCTATGATGGGCTGAGTAACACCATAGACACTGAGTAGCTTGTAGACGGTCCAGGAAATCAAAATACCGAGAATGACGATCTCCCCGAACACGGGGACCGAGGTCAATATATGGCGAAAAAAGGTCCGGTGGAGGATAAATCCTAAAATGAAGATGATGGGGCCGACGATGACCAGAGAAATCAACGGATTGATCTGAAATGCGGTATAGAGAGCCCAGGTAGCGAAGGCACCGAGGACGATAAATTCACCGTGGGCGACATTAAGGACACGGGCGACACCGTATTGCAGGCTCAAACCCATAGCGATGAGGGCATAGATACCACCAATGAGTAAGCCACCGATGACGATATCCAGAACAGTAACGTAATTCATAAAAGAGATTCTTAGTCCTGCTTTTAAGTACGCAGGCTGTCTACGAGGTTCACGAACCAGGGTAGCGGCGAAAAAACACCACTCGGAGTCGACTTCCGACCGCGATAGACAGCCTGCATATTTCCGGTATTAAGCTTTTATTACTTGGGCGCCGGCCAAGCCGGTTTAGGATATACGATCTTACCGGTTGTCATCTTGTTCTTGGGACCAATAACCTCAAACGTGCCGTTTTGCCACTGCCCGATTTGCCCGGGGTGGCAATCCCTGGCCAGCAAACCACCACCTTTACCGTTCTTAGTCATATCGAACCAGGTCTCTCCCAGAATAGTCTTGAAACGTTCTCTGGCCATGACATCTCTGACTTTGGTATTGTCAAGGGTGCCAGCCTTCTCGATAGCCTGGCCGAAACACTCCAGGGCGGCATAATAGAAAGCACCACCCCACCAGTCCATCTTAGAGAGGCCGAATTTAGCAACGAACTCATCGACAAATTTACCAAGTTCAGGGGAAGATTTTTTATTGTAGGCACCGAATCCGATCAGTCCTTCGAGCACCGCCGGACCGAAGGCATCGTAGTAGAACTGGAAGTTACAACCGGGACCCAATACCATCGCCTTCGGGTTATAACCGATAGCCATGGATTGGCCGACGACGGAAAAAACGGTCGGCGGATAGACATAGGCGCAGAGTGCCTCTGCTCCGGAATCCCGGGCTTTCTTCAAGACCAGTTCGACATCCTCAGCAAAGGGCGGGACAGCCTCGGCCAGAACGATATTGATACCCTTTTTAAGGAATTCGCTCAGAGACGCATGATAATATTCCACGCCATGGAGGTCATTGATATAGATTATAGCGGCATTTTTAATGCCCTTTTCCACGAAGATATCTGCCAACGCCGGTATCTGGTAGTGGTCGGCGTAGTTCAGGACGCCGAAGACATAGGGCAGTTCGGGAAGCATACTGGTCAAAGTGGTGCAACCGCCTTCTGCGCCAAGGTAAACATACTTGTATTTATTGGCCAGAGGGGCCGAAGCATAGAGAAAAGCGGTAGAACAATTGGGGAACAGGAAATCGACTTTATCCTGCAAAATCAATTTTTCAACCAAGCGGGTCGACGTTCCCAGGTCGCTGGTATCGTCGTATATCTTAAATTCGACAGGAAGTCTTTTCCCGCCAACCTTCAAGCCCCCGTTGGCATTGACTTTGTCGGCCCACATTTTCATGATAGGCCCCATCGCATAATCACCGATCTGGTTCAACGGGCCGGAGAGAGGCCGGGCGGCACCGATCACAATTTTAGTTTTTTCGCCGACACCACCGCCGCCTCCACAGGCAAACAGAGGAAGCACAGCCAATACAAGAGCCAGGACACACAAGAGCAACTTTTTTTTCATCTCCCCTCCTTTTTATTAAGCAATTGTATACCGATCGCCGGTGCCTAAACCAAATGCCGGTAGCGAAAACAGCCAGATAAATCTAAAAAGACGTCCCATTTAACCGGGATGTCCCCGAGTTGAGATTGATTTCCCGGTTCGCAAACATCCTAACATACAGATTTTTGTTTTACAAGTACTTATGTTTTATGTGACAAAAAAAGAGCGGCTGAGCTTACGACCAGCCGCCCGTAGATAATACCGGATAGTCCTTATTTACTTTCTTTGATACCTGCCAACTTTTTTGCCAGTTTCTTCTTTTCTTCGATATTGGAATTACGCAGGACAGTCATGCGATGCGTCTCCGGAGAACCGGCACCATGAATATTGGAAACGATATCGCGACTTTCAAAAGCCAGCTTTTCAATCAGGCGGAAAATCCTTATCCGGTCCTCGGTGGATACACCCTCCGGACCTTTAAGGTATTTTTTAAGTAAATGCCCGATTTCGGGGTTGGCGAAGTCCTTGTCTGAAGGGACATCGGCAACCATACCACCAGCGATTTCGATCATCATGCGGATAACCTCAGCCAGTTCTTTGCCCTCGTAGAGCTTGGAGGTGTTCGATAGCACCGGGTCGACATTGTAAATACCTGACGAAGTTTTGGTCGATTCCACCGAAGCGGCGATGGAACAGCCGTAGATTGCCTCGGTTACTTTCAACATCTCGGCCAACTTGTTATTGATGTGGGAGACATTGGGAAGGCCGTTATAATCAGCGGCGGTGGCAGCGGCTCCGATCAATACATCACCGACGCCGCATTTGCACCCGCCGTGCGAATGCCGGTGGTAATTACCGAAGTTACGCACCATATCACCACAATACTCGTATTCGCCATAAAGATACACATGCTCCCAGGGGATAAAAACATCCTCAAAAAGCACCATGGGGGCGAATTTACTGAATTCCACATTTCCCAGATCGCAGTCTTCCATAGCCCGGGCTTCCAGCGTGCCGCGCCCGTAAACATGGATGACGCCTTCAGCATCGACCGGGAAGGAGAAACAAACGGCGTAATCCTTGTCCGCTTCACGCATTTCACGGGTCGGGACGACCAGACCCCAATGAGCGCACAACGAACCGGTCTGGTGAATCTTGGCACCACGGACAATAATACCTTTGGTATCTTTGCTAACCACCCGCAGATACATGTCCGGGTCTTTCTGCTGGGACGGCCGCAGAGAACGGTCACCTTTCACATCAGTAACCCCGCTGAAAAGCACCAAATCTTCCCGCTGGATTCGTTTAACGAATTCAACGAATTTCGGCCAGTATTTGGTACCATGCTTCTGGTCACAGTGAAACAACTCGATGCCTACCGAGCTGATCGCGTCCATGCCGGTGCATCTCATGTAACAACCACCGATGCGCTGGGCAAGGAATTTAAGCATGTGGACCTTGGCAATGAGATCTTCCGGACTGGTGTAAAATTTCACAAAACGGGAGACATCTTCGCCGGTAAGGTCTGATTTGGTAACCAAGTATTTGCGACCTTCGGGGTCATTCTCCAGGGCGTAAGTGCGGGCGACGGCGGCCACCATATGCTTGATCAAGGGATGTTCCTGAGGGGTTTCCACCCTCTGCCCGAGGATATAAGTCTTCGGGTGCAGACTTTCAAGCGACTTCAAATATTGCTCGGCAGTTTTCAAGGCCAAGGTACTCAACCTCCTCCGAAATCTGTAAGTAAACGTAGCTAATATTCAAGTTTATCATCCAGACATTTTTTCTGTAAAGTTGCCCGTTCCGGTTAGTGATGAATCCGCTGATTTGACGCTAATATGTCTGATAGTTTATTCTGACACAAGAAGACGATGAGACTATACGAATTTGAAGGCACTGAACTATTTCGCCGGGAAAACATCCCGATACCGGAATTCGCACTGGCGACGAGTCCTGATGAAGCTAAAACACAAGCGCTGCAAATCGGGCTGCCCGTAGTGTTGAAGGCACAGGTACTTGCAGGCGGGCGCTACCTGGCCGGCGGGGTGCATACGGCACAAACCGTCGAAGAAGTCGAAGAATCCGCCCGGCAGATACTAGGTTCGAAGATCAAGGGCTTGCTAGTCGAGCGCATCATGATCTCTCAGAAAATATCCGGGGTACGGGAGTATTATCTGGCAGTCACGCTTGACGACTATAGAGGTTGCCCGGTTGCCATATTATCGGCAGAAGGCGGAGTGGCGATCAATGCCACGGCGCGGGCAAGGCCTGAAGTCCTGGTTTCGCGTTACCTTTCGATAGTGAAAGGTCTAAGTACCGAAGAAGCTTACGCCATGACGAAAGAAGCCGGCCTTTCCGGTACGGAACAGGAGGGTGCGACAACGATCCTACTCAACCTCTATCGCCTGTTCCGTAAATATGACGCTACGATAGCTGAAATCAACCCGCTCGTGAGGAAAGCAGACGGCCAATATATCGCGCTCGACTCCAAGATCGAAATCGACGATTCAGGTCTATTCCGGCATACCGATCTTAATCTCAACCAGCAAAGCCGCATACAAAATCCCCTGGAGCGGAAGGCGAAAGAGATCGGCGTTACCTATGTCGAACTAGACGGCGACATTGCGATTATCTCCAGCGGTGCCGGGCTAGGCATGGCAACCATGGATATCATCAGCCGCAGGGCAAAACCGGCCAACTTTCTGGAAACCGGCGGGGCGATCACAGCCGACCTGCTATATAAAGTCATGGATCTGGTAATGCAGAAACCGGGTATCAAAGCCCTGTTTATCAATATTTACGGCGGAATCAACCCGATCCACGAAGGAGCGCGCGGTATTGCGCAGTATTTCCAGGAACACAGTATCAAAATCCCTATTGTTGCCAAAGCACTCGGGAATCACCAGGAGGAGACCTGGGAGATATTCAAAGCGAGCGGCATCCATGTTATCGACGGCGTGACCACCGAAGAAGGCATCGACCTGATAATGAAACTCCTGGGGAAACAGGCATGAGCATACTGCTAGACAAAAATACGAGAGTGCTGGTGCAAGGCATCACGGGGCGAGCCGGACGGACACAGACGCGCTGGATGCTCGAGTATGGCACGAAGATCGTCGCCGGTGTCACCCCCGGTAAAGCAGGTGAAACAGTAGAAGGTGTTCCGGTATACGATACCGTAACCCAGGCCGTACAACAACAAGGTGCCGAAGCATCGGTCTTTTTCATTCCACCGCCAGCAATCAAACAAACCGCTTTCGAAACAATCGACGCCGGAATAAAACTGATTGTGGTTGTCACGGAACATGTCCCCATCCATGACGTGATGGAAATCCGCGAATACGTAAACGGACGCCCGGTGCAGATAATCGGCCCTACGAGTCCGGGCATCATCACGCCCGGAGAAGCGAAGATCGGCATCTTACCGGCGAACATGTTTTCACCAGGAAGGATCGGAGTAATTTCGCGCAGCGGGACGTTGTCTTACGAAGTGAGCATCAACCTGGCTCGTGGCGGCTACGGGCAGAGCACCGTAGTCGGTATAGGTGCCGATCCGGTTGTTTTCACAAATATGCCGGAGATACTCCGTTTGTTTGAAAAAGACCCCGGCACCGACATGGTAGTGATCGTGGGGGAAGTCGGCGGTATCCAGGAAGAAAAGGCTGCCGAATACATCGACCGGTGGATGACCAAACCGGTTGTCGCCTATATTGCCGGAGTCAACGCTCCTTCCGAAAAACGGATGGGACATGCCGGGGCGATCATCCAGGGAGACGGCAAAGGGACGCCGCAGAGTAAAATAGCGGCCCTGCGCGAAGTAGGCGTGGATGTAGCAGAGTATCCATCGCAAGTAGTGGACCTGGTCCGCAAACGACTGGGTTGATTAGGCAACCGCCCGGCAAGAAAATTCGGCGTTTACTCTACCATCCGCCAGTGCTAAAATAGCCACGTGTTCAATCCCAGCAATCGCATTTACCACGCCATAAAGCGATGTTACCAGAGCAGCAGCGATTTTCTTGATAAAAAACACTGGCTTTTCTATTTGTTGACCGGGGTATTCCTGATCGGAGCAGGCTGGATCCGGCTATGGGCAGCACCGATCTCAGCCGGTCCGGACGTAGGCCAATTCTGGGGGTTCGCAAAACTTTTCGAAATCCACGGTCTCGAATTCTACCAGAGCGCCGACGGGTATGATCCCATTTTACCAGTCCAGGGCTGGGGTTTCGTCTATCCACCAATCTGGCTACTAATATGCCGGGTCGCTTTACTCTGCGCCCCCGGAAGCACCGCGACCAGCGAGATGGTCGACAGTGGCTGGCGAGTAGCCATGAAAACACCAATCATAGCTGCCGACCTGGCAATCAGCGCCCTGTTGATCCAGGCGATCCCCGGTTCCAGGGTGAAGAAGTTGTTTTTCGGCCTGATATGGCTCTTTCATCCTGCAGCGTGGTACAACTCGGCCGTCTTCGGCCAGTTCGATGCCATTGCCGCGGCTTTACTGCTGGTTTCGGTGATGATGCTGCTCCGGGGGCGGGACCGCTGGGGATTCGTCTTCGCCGGGCTAGCCATCCTGACCAAACAACACGTCGCTATACCCGCTTTGTTAATGCTCGCGACACTGGGGAAAAAAATGGAGAAACGCCGCTTGCTGGCAGACTGCGCGATGCTAGCGGGTATCTTCATCGCGGTCTCCCTCCCCTTCATATTCCATGGCAACCTGATAAACTACGGACGAGCGGTCCTGTTCCCTGCCCAGTACCCTACCTATCAACTACCGTTAGTATTTACATTCAGCGGCAGCGGAGCTTTGCTGACCTATTTGCATGAAACCTTTTTATGGGACACAGAACGTTTTTTGGCGCTAAACGCACCGCTGTTGATAGCATCTGTCATCGCAGGGACAATTTTATGTTATGTAAAGAAAATCCGACCGGAACAGGCGGCATTAGCCGGAATATTGCTTTTTACCGGCATTTTCTACCGTGTAAATTACCAGTACCTGATAATTTACATTCCCCTGGCGATAATGGCGCTTGCGATATCAACAAGATGGTGGGAACGCGGGCTTTTAACCGGACTTACTGTAATCCCGGCTGTATGGATGTGGCTTTTCGACACCACATTCTGGTTCCGATACCTCGCCCCCCGTATTCCGGAAGGCCCGCAAATTCTTGAAAAAATAGGTTTTAATCATTATCCCCCCGACCAGGTATACGTCTCGTTGGCCATCATACTGATGGTCTTTTCGCTTACTTATGCTACAGCAGTACTATGTAAACGAAGTGAAGCGAACTCAATTCTTGACACGAACCGTTGAGGAGTATTATGTTTCGATAATGGACTCGAAACAACGGAGTGCCATTGAGCATGTCTAGCCCGCCGGATTCTACGAACCGAGGGAACTCCAAGCTCATCCGGAGCACCAGAAATGCAATCTCGTTTCTCAGCAATATCCGCACTTTTTCTTCTTTGAAAAACGGGGCATACCGTTTTTATTTTTTCGGCATGGCCGGACAATGGGCGGCGATGAACATGCAGATGGTGACCCGTTCGCTACTGGTCTACCGTCTCACTGATTCAGCGGTCATTCTCGGACTGATGTCCCTGGCCAATGCAATCCCGACCATTCTACTATCGTTGTTCGGCGGCGCGCTGGCTGACCGTTTGCCCAAAAAAACGATTATCCAGGTGGGGCAAGCGGCATCGGCGCTCGTGGCGTTCAGTGTTGCCATCGCGCTGACCACCGGGTATTTAAGCGAAGAAAATGCCGGTTCGTGGTGGATCCTGATGGTCAACTCTTTTCTACAGGGGACGATCATGGCACTGATGATGCCGTCGCGCCAGGCGATCATTCCCCAGATCGTACAGCCAGGCCAGGTGATGAACGCTGTCGCCCTCAACAGTCTTGGCATGAACACCCTGCGCCTATTTGCCCCGGCTATCGCCGGGTTTCTCATTGACGCTTTCGATTTCGAAGCCGTGTTTTACACCATGACCGGCCTCTACTGCATGGCAGTATTCTTCACGACTTTCATCCCTCCCGGTAAACCAACTGATCTGAAGAACCAGAGCGCACGTACTTCTCCGATAAAAGACATCGGAGAGGGATTAAAATACATCGTCCGGGACAAGACAATCTTTTCTGTCCTGGTGCTGACTCTAGTGATCATCGTGCTTTCAATGCCCTACCAGATGATGATGCCCATCTTCGCCGACGACATCCTGAAAATCGGGGCGACGGGAATGGGGCTACTGATGAGTATCTCCGGGATCGGGGCGATGGCCGGTTCGCTGATCATCGCTTCACTCCCCAACCGCAAGCGAGGCCTGGTTTTGATACTTAGCGCCTTACTCCTCGGCATGGCACTAGCAGCCTTCGCCTTTTCCAAGTCGATTCCTTTTTCTCTTGTCCTGATGATATTCGTAGGACTCGGGCAGGCGGGGCGGCAGACTCTCGGCAGTACACTGCTGCAGTCTTACTCCAACGAAGCATTTCTGGGCCGGGTTATGAGCATCAACATGATGGACATGGGACTGAGCAGCCTGGGTACTTTTTTTGCCGGCGTACTGGCTGAGCATATCGGGGCGGAATGGTCTATCGGCGGCTTTGCCTTATTGCTGGCGTTGATCTCACTCTTCGCAATGATCTTCCTGAGACGAATCACCAGACTGGAATAAGCCGGCACGGTGTGACTCATTCACAGCTTTAGCTTCGTTGACCGGCAGTCGACTCCGGTTGTAGAATCCCGAAGAAACATCTGCGGATTTACTAAGGCTACCAAGGAGGAGAAAAAATATGACAAAAAAATCGCCTGCCGAACTGTACGAAGAACGTGAAAAAAGACTGCGCGACGCTATCGAACTGAAAATACCCGACCGCGTCCCGGTAGTCCTGGCCACCAATTACCTGCCTGTCCGTTTTGTCGAAGGGCTGACAGTAGCCGACTCTTATTACCGTCCCGCCGTGTGGCGGAAAGCAACCATCAAGACCATCCAGGAATTAGAGCCGGATATACATTCCGCCCAGGCGGGCGGTCCCGGACACGCCCTGGCTGCTCTCTCTCCCCTGCTTTTCAAATGGGCAGGCGACGGCCTCGGCCCCAACGTGATGCACCAGTTCCACGAAGGCCAACCACTGAAACCGGAAGAATACGATGCCTTTTTAGCCGACCCCGGTGATTATACCCTGCGCGTTTATCTACCGCGGGTCTGGAAAACAATGGCACCGCTGGCCAAACTGCCGCCATTGCAATCGCTACTGGGAAGCAACACCCTCGCTTCCCGAACCACCGCCTTCAGCGACCCGGAGGTGATAGCCGCTTTTGAAGCTCTTTTCAAAGCTGGAAAAGCGCAAGCCAGGTTCGCCAAAGCGGCCGGGAATATCGATGAGGACCTGGCGAAACTCGGTTTCCCTGCCATGGGACAAGGTGCGGCAGCGGCACCGTTCGACGTGGTCTCCGATTACCTACGCGGCATGGCCGGCACTATGACGGACATGTACCGTTATCCGGACAAACTAGCACAGACCTGTGATTTCATACTGGAGAACTCGATCGCCAACGCGATGACAACGCTAAAAGCAAAACGCGGAAATCCAAAGCGCATCTTTTCCGCTCTCCACCGCGGTTCAGATGGTTTCATGGCACTCAAGCAATTCGAAACCTTCTACTGGGCTACGTATAAAAAACTGGTCTATGCTGTTACCAACGCAGGAATGATCCATATACCTTTCTACGAAGGCAACTGGGAGCAGAGACTGGAATACCTGCTGGAACTACCGAAGGGCAAAACGGTAGCCCGCTTTGCTTTGACTGATATGGCTCGCGCGAAAGCCGTACTCAAAGGCCACACCTGCATCATGGGCGGGGTACCGCACGGCTTGCTCCAGGTCGGGTCGCCACCGGAAGTGGAGGAATACGTCAAGAAGCTGATCCAGACCTGCGGGAAAGACGGCGGTTTCATACTGAGTACGAGCACCGGAATCACGCACGAAGCGCGCCCGGAAAACGTGAAGGCAATGCTTACTGCAGTGAAGAAATACGGCAGATATTAACCCCGTATTCCCAGAGAAAAAACCAACCGACAAACCAGCAGCGTAACTTCCTGAAGTAATCGGGGAGCAACGCTGCCGGTTATAATTATTTACAGCTGCACTGGCAGCAAGTACAGTGTGGCTGACGGCATGTCGGAGATCAATAATAACTACCGGACCCGGATTTTTCGAAGGAGCGGGAGTAATGGCAAATACAGACGAGAGCGGCAGAGCAATCACCAACTATCAAGATATCGTGGACTTCGTCAATTATTACGAATTTTCTTCCGGCAAGCACGGAATAGCCGACCTCGCAAAAGATTTTCCCACAACACCATGGACCATGACGGTGGGAGGGCTGGCAGCCAACCCAAAGAGCTACAGTAACGAAGAGATCCTGGAGCGTTTTCTGCAAGAGGAACGGATTTACCGGATGCGCTGTGTTGAAGCCTGGTCGATGGTGATACCGTGGCTCGGTTTTCCGCTGGCCAGCCTGCTCAAGGAAGCTGTTCCCCTACCCAACGCTAAATTCGTCCGATTCGAGGCAGTATACAATCCGCCTAAAATGCCCGGGCAACGTGCCGGTCTACTGGATTTTCCATATGTCGAAGGTCTCCGCCTGGACGAGGCAATGCACCCGCTGACGATTCTAGCCACAGGTATTTACGGAAAACCCTTGACCAAACAAAACGGAGCGCCGATACGGTTGGTAGTACCATGGAAGTACGGGTTCAAAAGCATCAAGGCGGTGGTCAAGATCGACTTAGTGGATAAGATGCCGGTATCAACCTGGATGGCACATTCGCCGAGCGAATACGGTTTCTACGCCAACGTTAATCCGGAGGTCGACCATCCCCGTTGGTCGCAGGCTAGCGAGCGATATATTGGCGAGTCCGGCCACCACCCGACACTACTTTTTAACGGATATGATGAAGTGGCCAGCTTTTACCATGGAATGGACCTGAGAAAAAACTTTTAATCCTGCTTAATATGAAAGCCCGGGCACATGAACAAACGGTACTGAAATAATATAAATCACCGGGAAGAACGATTTTTCAGGCTTTTTTTTATAAAATAGACGGTAGCCGCGCCCAGCACCCCACCCACGACATCACCAACGATAAAACCGGGAGCCCCGGCAACAGTAGCACCCACCAAACCGCCGATCAACAACCCAATGATGGTACCGAAAACAACCATGCGGTCGACCGGACGCCAGCGCCAATTATAGCGGTCTTCGTCACCCCACATCTTTCTCTCGCAAATACTACTTCCCGCCGCATTATATAGGTTGCCATGCTTTAACTCAAGCCAAGCGGTCTAACAAGACGGGACTGCGACGAGACGGAGTAATACCCAGCGTTCAGACTGATTGTCCGGATTTCTTTGCCATCCAGTTATGTACCTTTTCAAGAGCAGTTTTCGCCCCGCGCACGAGGAACTTATCAGCATCATCGACGGTATTATAGGTAAAACCTTTTTGCAGTGCCCACTCGATATTATCGTAGGTGGCAAAGATGCCAGCCGGTTTGCGGTGGCGACGGGAGGCTTCAAGAACGCGATCGAAAGCCGCCAGGTAACGCGGCTCGTCCCATTTTGGCGGGATACCGAAGCCCAGGCTACAGGAAAGGTCGTACGGCCCGATATAGCAAGCATCGATACCGTGGACAGAAAGAATGTCATCCAGATTATCCAAGGCAACTTGCGTCTCGATCTGGACCGAGATCAACAACTGGTCGTTGGCAGTATCAAAATAGTCAGGATCAAGCATACCGATACGGCGCGGACCGTAACCGCGGAGCCCGGCCGGGGGATATTTACAGGCACGGACGACGGCTTCAGCTTCCTGCCGGTTATTGACCCAAGGCACGAGAACACCGTAGGCACCGATATCAAGGATACGCTTGATTTGCACCGGATCATTCCACTGGGGACGGACGACTGGCACGCAACCAGTCCCTTCCATCGCCTGCATCATCCGCTGCATAGTCTCGAAACCGAGCGGTCCATGTTCGGCATCGAGCAGTATCCAATCGAACCCCAACCGGGACAGCCATTCAGTGATGTCGGGATGACCGATTTCGACAAAAGTGCCAATCACGGGTTGACCAGCTTTTATTTTTGTTTTTAGGGGATTTTTCACAGCATCGCCTCCAATTCGGTGAACTTGCAAAAGAAAAAAAATAATAATCTACCTTTACGGATACAATAACCATGTTGACCCGAAAAGTCCAATTACTGACGCAGCCGGATGTCGCCGTGAAAAAAACCGTCAGTTCGTCCCTGGAACAAAGATGTAATCAGTTACATCCGGAAAGCGAAAAAAGCGGGAGCGGCGGGGCAGGGCAACGATTAGTTTTTGATTTCATACCCATTTATGGTATAATCACACCCAATATGGGTATGGACGACAGCAAGACCGGTGAATACCTGTTCAACAAAACGCGACGGGGAATTTTGACCCTCCTTTACAATCGACCGGGAGAGGCCTTTTACGTCAACCAGATAGTAGATCTGCTGGAAACCGGTTCCGGGGCCGTACAGCGTGAATTAGGCATGATGGTTGAGGCGGGTGTGGCGACCCGCACAAAACAGGGTAACCTGGTGCTATACCGGGCAAACGAGACCTCGCTTATATATGACGAGTTGAAGAGCTTAATCAACAAGACGACGGTATCCGCCACCCCACCACCGGACTATACTGCACAGCGTTTCAAGGTGACAGAAGAGGCACTGGCCAATTTTTGCCGGAAACACCACATTATCAAGCTGGCACTGTACGGGGAGGTGCTACGGGAGGATTTTACCGCAACGAGCCCGATTAACGTACTGGTAGAATTCCAAGCCGGGTATGCACCGGGGTTCGGCATCGTGAACATAGAGCAGGAACTGGGCAGGCTGGCAAGCAGGAAAGTTGATTTAAGATCGCCGGGCGATTTGAGCCGTTACGTCCGGGGAGAGGTCGCCCGGGAGGCGAGGGTCATATATGCCGCAGTACGCAAAAAGTAACATCATCCGGGTGCGCAGCATGCTGGATTACGCGCGGAAAGCGATCGAATACTGCAAGAACAAGACACGGGACGACCTGGACAACAACGAGTTACTGGCGCTGGCAACGGTGCATTTAGTGGGAATGATGTGCCGCACGGCACAGGTAGTGACCGCCGAGTTCAGGGAGCGCCACCCGGAAATTCCGTGGGAACAGATATCGGGGACGGGGGAACGGATCGCGGACACGGAGACCGAGGTGGACATGGATGTCATCTGGGCTATCGTGACGCGGGACTTGCCGCCGCTGCTGGTGAAATTCAGGAAAATCATCCGGGGGGAGGGGCAGTAACCATTTGCCCTGAAGCCGGGGGTACGTCGAGTGACGGCGCGGATGGCAGGTCAAGTCAGACTGGATTCCTACCAGTACAGGAAAGATATTCTTTACTTTTTCTTTTATCAAGAGTCCACCAGTAAATTTCGTTTACTCCGATCACCGGTAATCTCCAACTGGTTCCGAAACAAACATTCATCCACTAAGTCATTTTTTGATCACCGTGAATAAGGATTGTTCCTGAAAAGGGCCTACATACACTCATCAAAAAATCAATTTCTGCGCTATCTTCTCAAGTTTTCTTGCCAGATGATCGACAAGACAAGGCGCGGTTGGTTCATCAAAAGCGGTGCAACAAATAATACTATTTCAACTGCTGAAGGTACTGGAGCGCGGCGAGACCGGCGATGGCCCCATCTCCGACAGCAGCAGCGACCTGGCGCGGCGAACCAGCCCGTATATCACCAGCGGCGAAGACACCGTGAACCAGCGTCTCCATGTGAGAGTTGACGATGATCTGCCGCTCTGCATTAAGGGGAATGACCCCTTCGAGAAACCCGGTATTGGGATCCAGACCAATATGCACCAGCAGACCAGCGACCGGCAAGACAGTCCGCTGACCGGAAGTAAGGTCAAGGAGGTTGACGGCGGCAACATGGTCAGTTCCGATGACGGCAGTCACTTGTTTGCCGCACATAATATCCAGCTTAGCTTCACAGTACGCCCGGTTCTGAAGAACAGCGGTGGCGGTGAGGCCAGGCAGGACTTCAATGAGATACACTTTCGCGGCAATACGGGTGAGATAGAGGGCTTCGGTAACGCCAGCATCGCCACCGCCGCAGACAGCCACGGTGAGGCCAGCAAATTCGCCGCCATCACAGAAAGCACAACTTATGACACCAGCACCACGCAATTCTTCCTCACCAGGCACACCCAACTTACGGGGTAGCGAACCGCCGGCAAGAATAACCGCTTTGCCGGCATACAGGGTACCGTCAACAGCGGTTACATATTTAACATCGCCAGAAACCTGAAGCCGGTGCACCTCGGTATGTTGTATTTCCAGACCATACTTAACTGCCTGAGCGCGCATCTCCGCTGCCAGTTGCGCACCGGCCACGCCACCGGAAAAGCCGGGGTAATTCTCGATAGTTTCCACATTGACGATATAACCGCCGACGTTCTCTTTTTCGAGCAGGAGAGTGCGCCGGTTACCGCGACAAAGGTAGAGTCCGGCAGTCAAACCGGCCGGACCACCACCTATAATGATTGCGTCCCATTGCGACATATCAATTACTACCGCCATTTATCGACCGAGGCGCTGCCCAAGTACATCAAAGTGCCGCCCTGCCAGTAGGGATTAGTCTCACCGCCGGCGACCATGATGTTCACGTCGACATTACGCGGGACGGGGATGACAGCACCTTCGGGTAATTTCAACCATGAAGCATAAGGAGCGATGCCCTGTTTTGCCAGAGCGAGTTCTTCGGGATGACCAGGACTGACCCCGAAAATTTCACCCCAATATTCCTGCTGGGCATACATAACGTTTTCCCGCAGCCACCGGTTGAGCTGTTCCTTGGTGTGAAAACCCTCCTTGTAGAGCAAATCGGCGGCCAGCGGATCAAGGACGACGGTCTGACCGCAGCAGCCGGTCTCGTAGGTAAAGAAACGCTTGAGAGTGGCCGATTTATTGGTTTCAAAACCGCCCTGATTCGACCAGCTCCAGCCGTGAAAGATGCTGACCACGCTCTCCTCTGGCCGGTGGCCTTTCAATACATGAAACGGTTTCCAACCCGGGGGCAACCTCTCTTCACGTTCACCAAAACAGAGATTGGTGTAAGTGTGACCCTGTCCCTGGCTGCCCATGTACTTACGTCCTGGATCGCCGCCGTTACCCAAGTTACGGGAAATCAGTGTCCAGGCGGCACCGATGCTGGCATTGGCATGATTGAACGGACCGAACATTCCGATCCCCATGTTCATATTGATTTCATGACGAATAGGACCGTTAACACAAACCATAGCGGTGAAGGAATTGGTAGAGGTAAAAAGAGAGGTTATCCCGGCGGAAGCAATAGCCAAGATGACCGGAAAAAATTCCGGCCGGGCATTGGCCATGACAGCATTAACAGCGACCTGCTCGACGGTATACGACCATTTTTCATGTGGCGAGGAAGGCTGCATCTCACCCACTTTTTCATCCGGCTTCCGGCTGGTACCCTTGAGCATGGCAGCAACACGCGTTTCGGTCGGCAAGATGAAGGGCAGATAGAGAGTCCAGCCATTGTCACGAAAAAGGGCGGTCAGATTATCCGGCGTATCCGGGCCAATAAGACGCTGGCGCGGCCGGTCGATAAAACCGGAGCGCGCTTCTTCCGCAGAAAGGGGCCGGGTCAGGGCTTCTTCAATCTCCTGTAATACCGGTTTGCCACTGATGGGGTCGTTACCGAGCAGTTTCCGCCGGCACTCCTCAGCGGGGCGGTAGGCTACGGGGTGGGGCAGGAAGACAAAACGGAGGTGAGGCATACCTTTAGCATCCACTGCTGTTTTAACCGGCCATTCGAAGGTATTAGTGATGATGGGGACAGTGGGCAACCCCATTTTTTCGACGGTCACACAGTGGCCGGCAACCGCCGGCGAACAGGTGCTTCAGTGACCGATCAACTGGACCATACCATGCCCATTAGCCTTGATTTCGGCCCAAAGAGCAGGATCATCATCAAAGTAGGTCTTCGCTTTCTCTCGATATATCCAGTTGGTTTCGGGGAAACGTTCCCGGAGAATCTTAACCAATTCATCAGCGAAGGTCTTGCTATTGGGAAACTTAACATCAACAACGTAAATAGTTTTTCCGGACAGGGTATCGAGACGTGAAGCCAGCGGTTCCAGTTTTATCGGCGGCGGCTGACCCAAGGGGTGCATAACAGAAATTTGCTGTTCCATAATACTCTCCAATACAAACAACTCATTACTAGTAGAGCATCAAACCGGATTATAACCAGTGTTACAACCATATAGCAAACTGATATTGGGGAGTGACGATGGAAACGATAAATGGCTATCCGCCAGGTCGTTCCGCGGAATTATAGAAAAAAATCTGCGATACGGACCCACCACTAACGGCAAACCGACACAGTGGATTAATAATGATTAACAGTGAAACCTT
>JBBITI010000047.1:0-20631 GCA_037440885.1 Dehalococcoidales bacterium
CAGTGGTCGCTATCCAGCACGGTTTCGGAGAAAACCGGTAAATATAAAAAAGCGGGTCACCTTCGACCCGCTTTTTTGTTTATCAAGGATTAACCGCGCGCCAGGTAAGGTTGTTCACGCGGTAAAATTACCAGCGATAGCACATTCACATGCGGCGGTTGTGCCGCCATGAAAACTACAGCCGCAGCGCATTCGGCGGTTGTCATCGACGGTATTTTGGGCATATTAGCGGGCATTGGTGGTGCCGGCATGTTGGGATTGGGTTCGTGATCGACCTCTCCCGGATAAATACAACTGCAGTTGATTCCCAGCGCTCTCCCTTCAAGGGCGGTGGTTTCGGTCAAACCGATTAAACCGGACTTGGCAGCGCTGTAGGGCGCATTATTGGGACGGACCCTGAAGGCGGAAATACTGGCAACGTTGATGATGCGGCCCCCCCCCTGTTTTTTCATGATCTTAAAAGCTTCCCGGGTACAAATAAACGGTGCCCGCAGATCAGTCGCGATCACCCGGTCCCAGTTTTCCGTGGTCATCGTCTCGATGGGACTGCCGCCGAAAACCCCGGCATTGTTCACCAGGACATCGACGCGCCCGAACTTCTCCACAGTCTTCTCAAAAAGATTTATGATCTGACTCTCCTGCATTACATCCGTAGGAACGGCAGCCACTCTGACTCCAAGTCCGGAAATTTTAACTGCCAGGGCATCCAGGGCTTTCTGGTCTCGTGCGGCGATGACGACATCTGCCCCCGCTTCTGCCATGGCGATGGAAATGGCTTTGCCGATACCACGCGAAGCGCCGGTGACGACGGCTACTTTACCGGATAACTGTTTCACTATTACCTCCTGTAATCAATTGCTTCAATAAGTCAGGTTTTTGACTCTGGCAAGTCTAACATACAATCAGGGTAGTGTCAAAAGAAATCGTCCGCCTGGCCGGCAAACTCACTGAGTCTTTCCGCTTGCACGATACTGTAATTTGTCTGACAGGAATTGAGACCGTTAACCTGAAGTGTTCGCAACCCTGCTATGCTTCCGGGGTTTCTGAAGTCTTTTCAGCCTCTTCCCGTTCCATATCGGCCGCCAGTTGATTCTGGCGTTCCCGCAACCAGCGGTGTATCTCGTTCAATGCCGGCGGGGCTACGCTGAAGACCTCGACATCCGGCGGGAACTGGACTCCATGGCCTTCCCGTACCAGCAGCATCGCTACTTCGCCTTCCGGCAACGTCTCTTTAATCCGCCGGGCGATATAATCGTAGCGCCTCTGGGAAGCCTCGTTGAAAAAGCGCGTAACGATGCCGGCTATTTTATCGCTGATGAAACCCATCATTAAATGTCTTTCCCAGTCCATCGATTCTTCAATCGCTTCGCGGTCTTCCACCACTTCCAGACGGGCGCCCATAAGACACTTTTCCCGGACCAGTTGATAGCTGGCCGGGTTGAGTTTCTCAAGTGTTTCCATGCCGGACTCGCCGGTTGCGGTTATTGATTCGTGATAGACTATCTGTACCGAACCGATCCTGGCCTCGAGATTAGCAATGTGTTGACGTACTTGTTGCCAGTAAAGATTGAATTTTTCGCTGTATTCCGGCGGAGAGTCCTTCCAGGTAAAAAGCAAAGGTACCAGGTACAATTTCTTCTTCCCCTGGAAAATCTCCGCTTCCGGTTTTATAATCTTTCCCAATTCTTCAACCATCGCTCATCCTAGAAAAAAATATTTATTTATCTATTTTCACCATTTCGATTTGGCCGCCAGGATTGTCCCTTTTATCTTTGATCTGGATGTAATTATCGGTCCAACCCGTCCAGAACCCGCCCCGGTCCCGCGCTTCCCACAGTACCGGTCTTTCCTGGCCGCGGCACCTTTCCCGGAATTCCGCCGCGCTTTTCTCCGCCAGATCTAACATACTGTGGAGACGCAATTGCTTGAGCGGTTCTTTGACAGTCTCCGGCAAAGTTGCGGCGGCAGTCCCGGGTCGGGGGGAAAACGGGAAAACGTGAATCCGGGCAAATTCCAATCGTTCACACGTCCGGTAACTTTCGGTAAATTGAACTTCGTTTTCTCCGGGAAAACCGACGATGATATCGGTTGTGACTGCTGCTCCCGGTATTCGCGCGCGTATCCGGCTTACAGCCTCGCGAAATTGGTCGACCGAATAACGCCGCTTCATCCGCTGTAGTATTACGTCGCTGCCGCTCTGCAATGACATGTGGAAATGAGGCAGCAACCGGTTATTGTGCCATTGAGCAAGTAGTTCCGTCGTTATTTCCTCAGGTTGCAGTGAAGAAAGCCGGATGCGAGGAATAGCTGTCTGATTCAGGATTGCTTTGAGTAATTCATCCAGCCCGGACCCGTTATCCGCATATCGGCCTACGTTCGTGCCGGTGATCACGATTTCCTTGATCCCGGCCTTCTCCCGCTGTCTGATCTGCTTGATCACCTGCTTCAAGGGCACGCTTTGTTCGCTACCTCTGACCCGGGGTACGATGCAGTAGGCGCAACCTCCGTTGCACCCTTCCTGAACTTTGATAAAAGACCGGGTGCGTCGTAACTGCGGGGTAGTATCTTCTGCACACGACCCTCTGGAGTCTCCGTCAAAGGTCGTTTTCACTAACCTGGCGATGGTTGCCTTATCTTTGTTAGACACAATTACGCCTTTGCCGGCAATCTCGGCCAGCGAAGCGCCATCGCGCTCGGCTAAACAACCCGTCACGATTATGAACGTTTCCGGATTTGATTTGCGTACATGGCGGATCCGCTGCCGCGACCTGGCATCTGCCGTGCCGGTTACCGAGCAGGTATTCAACAGGAAAATGTCGGCATCGGTCACCCGGGATGTCACTTCGTATCCCGCGATCGCTAAATCCCAGCTCAGGTTTTCTGTTTCTGCCTGGTTAAGTTTGCAGCCTATTGTTTCCAGAACGACCTTCATTCTATTTCCATAAACGTAATTCTCCGGGATAACGTGAGAAGGCTGCTCGACTTACCAATTCCCGGAAAGATGTCGGGAAGATGCATATTATGTTCGCAAGTTGACTGTTAGCCTCAAAATCAATTATACTAACAGCCATCGTTTTCAGGCAAGTGAAGCTGCGAACCATGCTTTTTACCGGAAGGAGTAAAGAACAGGTGAAGAACGGGCAACTCAATCGTGTGGTCGTTACAGGCATTGGTGCGGTAACTCCGCTGGGGCTTGATATCAGGACTACCTGGGAAGGGCTTATCGCCGGACGCTCGGGTATTGCCACTATTACGTTGTTCGATCCGGCTTTGATGGGGACTAAATTTGCCGGAGAAGTCAAGGGTTTCGATCCAGGTCAGTACATGACTAAGAAAGAAGCTCGGCGCATGGACCGGTTTGCCCAGCTCGGGGTCGCCGCCGCCCGGCAAGCTGTAGATGATGCCGGTATTAAAGTGGATGCCTCCAATCAGAGCGATATCGCCGTTATTATCGGTAGCGGTATCGGTGGCCTGACAACACTGTACCAGGAAACGAAAGTCCTCGTAGAGCAAGGGCCTGACCGGGTTAGCCCTTTCCTGGCGCCGATGATGATCTCCGACATGGCGGCGGCTCAGGTTTCGATTCTACTCGGTATCAAAGGGCTCAACCTTTGTACCACCTCTGCCTGTTCCAGTAGTGCCGATGCCATGGGCGTTGCTTTTGAGATGATCCGGCGTGGTAACGTCTCGATTGCGCTGGCTGGCGGGGCAGAAGCGATCATCAATCCCATTGGCATCACCGCTTTCAGTTCTATGAAAGCTATTTCCGCCCGGAATGATGCTCCCCAGAAAGCCTCCCGTCCCTTTGATGCCCAGCGCGACGGCTTTGTTATCAGCGAGGGTGCTTGTGTTCTGGTGTTGGAAAACCTGGATTACGCACTGGCGCGCGGCGCCCGGATTATGACTGAGTTGATTGCTTACGGCGCCACTGCCGATGCCTTCCACATGACCCAGCCGGAGGATTCCGGCGAAGGTATGGCCCGGGCTATGCAACTGGCTTTGAATAATGGCAATCTCAAGCCTGCGGATATCGATTATATCAATGCTCACGGCACCTCCACCCATTTGAATGATAAGACCGAAACCATGGCCATCAAGCGGGTCTTCGCCGAGCAAGCTTACAAAGTACCGATCAGCTCTACCAAGTCGATGACCGGGCATTTGATCGGCGGAGCCGGGGCTATTGAGGCTGCCGTCTGTATCAATACAATTCTTCATGGTATCATCCCGCCGACTATCAACCTGGAATATCCCGATCCTGAATGCGACCTTGATTATGTGCCCAATGTTGCCCGTAGAACGGTTGTCAATACCGCTTTGTCGAATTCGTTCGGTTTCGGCGGGCACAATTCGGTCCTCATTTTTCGAAAATATCCCTGGTCGGTTTGAAACAGCAGTGTTATCAAGATAGCGATCAGATAATCCGGTTATGGGAGGCGTCAGTTGATTCACAGCCGTTGGAACGTCCTCCCCCCACCTCCCAACCTCGCCCGTTTTACCGCTGCCGGGTTCTCTCCCGTTCTCGCCCGGATTCTTTTTAATCGCGGCGTGTCCGCTCCGGAAGATGTTCCTGCATTTCTAGAGCCTGATGCCCGCCTCTGCGGAGACCCCTTTCTGCTGCCGGACATGCATCAAGCTGTAACCCGGATTTACCGGGCTTTATTGTCCGGCGAAAGGATCGCGGTCTTCGGCGATTTCGATACGGACGGCGTGACTGCTACCGCCCTGATGGTCGAAAATTTGACCTCGCTCGGTGCCCAGGTTGTCCCCTATATCCCCCACCGCCTGACCGAGGGTTATGGACTAAAAACTGCCACCCTGGAGAACCTGCGCCGACAGGGCTTCAGCCTGGTGATCTCGGTAGATTGCGGGGTGTCCGCAGTACTGCCGGTGAAAAAAGCGGCCCGGCTTGGCCTGGATATCGTCATTACCGATCATCACACACCGCTCGCCGAACTGCCGCCGGCGGTTGCAGTGATCGACCCCAAATTGCCCGGCTCCCTTTATTCTTTTAACGAATTGTCCGGAGTTGGCGTGGCATTTAAACTCGTGCAGGCGTTATCCCGGAGCATGGGTAGAGAACCGGTAGCGGATGGACCGCTGGATTTGGTGGCTCTGGGGACCGTCGCCGATATGGTAACGGTACTGGGCGAAAACCGTTACCTGGTAAAACAGGGACTGCAGATTCTTAACCGCACACCCCGCCCCGGTATCCGTGAACTGATGTCCCTGACATCCGGTGAGGACGGTCGTATCGATTCGGAGACTATTTCCTGGCAACTCGCGCCCCGCTTGAATGCCGCCGGTCGTCTGAACCATGCCATCGCCAGCTATCGTTTGTTGACTACTGCATCGGTAGAAGAAGCCCGTTCTCTTGCGGCTGCCCTGCATCGCCAGAACCAGGAACGGCAGGAATTGACCAATAAAGCTGCCCGCATCGCCCGGGAACAGGTAATCGCGCATGGTATCGAGCCGGTTTTACTGGCACAGGACGCCGAATTCCCGGTTGGTATCTGTGGCCTCGTGGCTTCCCGTTTGGTAGAAGAGTTTTACCGTCCTGCTGTCGTTATCCGTACCGGCGAGGAATCCGCTACCGGTAGTTGCCGCAGCATCCCCGAATTCAATATTATCGCGGCTTTGAACGAGTACCAGAATAGTGTCGGTGGCTTTGCCCATTTCGGCGGTCATGCCCAGGCAGCGGGGTTTACCCTGCCCCGCAAAATGTTGCCTCGTCTCCGGGAGTTCCTTGTGGAACTTGCCGCGAGACAGCTGGCCGGGCTCGATCTCCGCCCCCGCATCGATATCGATGCCGAATCCCGGTTTTCTGAATTAGGCGGTGACGTCTATCCCTCGATTCAGAAGCTCACTCCCTTCGGTCAGGGCAATCCGGTCCCCGTTTTTCTCAGTCGTCAGGTCGAGGTCGTCGAATCTCGGACTATGGGCGGGAGTAACGAACACCTCAAGTTAAAGGTCAAACAAAATGGCGTGGTCTGGAACGCTGTGGGCTTTGGTTTGGGAAATGAACCACCGGCAATGCGTGATTTACTGGATATCGTCTACAATATTGAGATGGACCAATGGAACGGCGCCCGCAGCCTGAGGTTGAATATCATTGATTTCCAACCGTCCGGAACTGCCCGGCCGTAAAATTATATGGAAGAAACAATAATCGGCCGCAATCCTGTTCTTGAAGCGTTGCGTGCTGCGCGACGGATTCACAAAATTGTCCTCGAACAGGGCATCCGGCTCGATGCCCGAATTACCGAGATTATCCGTACTGCGGTATCCACCGGCATTCCGGTCGCGTATCTTTCCCGGAGTGAACTCGATCGCTTGAGTGCGCACGGTGTGCACCAGGGAACGATCGCCCTGGCCGAACTGAAACCGCAACTGTCGCTCGCTGATCTGGCTGCGGTTTCGCAACAGCGGGGTTCGCCACCCTTCTACGTTGTTCTCGATGGTATCGAAGACCCGCACAACCTGGGAGCGATCCTGCGTACCTGTGACGCTGCCGGGGTCCACGGAGTCATCACCCGCCAGCAACGCGCTGTCGGGCTGACTCCGGCGGCTCTGAAAGCCGCCGCTGGCGCCGCCGAATATGTGCCGCTGGTCCAGGTTGCCAATATTGCCCGGGCAATCGATAGACTCAAGGAAAGTGGCGTCTGGATCGTCGGCATCGATAACCGGGCAGAGAAAAATTTTCTGTCGCTGGATTATCGACCGGCGACCGCCGTGGTAGTGGGTGCCGAAGGTGCCGGCATTTCAGCTTTAGTCAAAAAAAAGTGCGACTTTCTGGTCTCGATTCCCATGAAGGGGAAAATTGCCTCGTTGAATGCTTCGGTCGCCGCCGCTATTATCCTCTATGAAGTCCTCCGCCAGCGGGAATACCGGTGACGAAATCCTATCTTCTTGATATCGATTAACGGTTGATGTACCCCAGCAATTTCTCCAGCAGTATCTGCGCCGCTTTCTTGTCCAACGGCTGATTGTTATTCCCGCATTTTGGAGATTGGGTACAGCCGGGGCAACCGTCAAAGCAGGGACATTCCCGGATATTCTTCAGCGTTGCTTCCCAGATGCTGTCGATAAGCTCGTAGCCCCGCTCCGCTATCCCCACCCCTCCCGGGTGTCCGTCATAGATAAATATCTGCGCCTGTCCGGTGTCCGGATGCAGCGGCGTTGATATCCCGCCGATGTCGTTCCGGTCACAGAGAGCAAATAACGGAATTATCCCGATTGCTGCATGTTCGGCCGCATGCAGCCCGCCCGCGAAATCCCGTTGCTCTTTATCGATTTCTGCGATAGCACTTGATGGCAGATCGAACCATAATGAGATCGTTGGGAATTGTTGCGGCGGTAGGTTCAGCGGCTCTTCGCCGATTATTTCTTCCGTATACTGCGCTTTTTTCTTGTACCCGGTCACCGTGGTGGTAACTTCCACTTCGCCCAAACAAACCCTGGTTCCCCGGAAGTATTTCTCTTTCAAGGTCCGGATGATGCGGAGATCGGTCAGTTCCTTGGTCTGCGTATAGTATGTAACGTCGGTTGGCTCAGTATAAGCCGTATGCTCTTTTAAGTCGAGGTTAGTCACCAGGTAAGGTTGTCCCTGGTGCAGGTAAACCGCGCCCGGGTGGATCTGGAAAATCGCTACGTTGGCTTCGACTGTTTCCAGCAGGTTGCCCGTGCTGGCGTCGATGACGCGGAAGTTTTCCCCGGATGCCGACCGGATGAAGATTGCTTGGGCCGGATACGCGATCGACGGCACCAGGTACCACTTTTCTTTCCGTTCCCGAATAATGCCCTGTTTTTCCAGCACCTCCCGCTGGCTTTGATAACTCGCACCGAAATATTCGCAGTCTCCTGATGTAAGTGGCGCTTCCCACGCGGCGCATATCAGGTGCGCCCGCAGGATATACGGATTTTCCGGATTGACCAGTGCGTTCTCATAGCTCTTTCCGAAAAAGAATTCCGGGTGGCGCATGAAATACTGGTCCAGGGGATTGTTCAGTCCGATCAGGAAACTCAGAGCCTTTTTCTGCCGCCGGCCGCTCCGCCCCGCCTGCTGCCAGGTGCTGGCGATACTCCCCGGGTACCCGGTCAGCACGGTAGCGTCCAATGAGCCGATATCTACTCCCAGTTCCAGGGCTACCGTCGCCACCACCCCTACCAGCTTGCCGTTAAATAGTTCCCTTTCGATTTCCCGCCTTACCTCCGGCAGATAGCCGGCCCGGTAAGCCCGGATTTTTTTCGACCAGTTGCCGCCCGGGTCCAGTTTTTTCAACTTGTCTCTGGAATACGTGAAAATAACCTCAGTCAAACGCCGGGTGCGGGCGAAAGTCAGAGTCCGGATTTCATTGCGTACCAGTTCGCTGAAGAGGTTGATCGCTTCGCTGTTGGCGCTGCTGCGCGTTTCCTTCGAATCCCCGACGAACGGCGGATTCCAGAAAACAAAATCCTTGCCTCCGTGCGGTGAGCCGTCGTTATCGATCACCGTAAACGGCAATCCGGTCAATCTTTCCGCATGATCTCCGGGGTTGGCGATCGTTGCTGAACAAAGAATAAATTGGGGACTGCTCCCGTAGTACCGGCATATCCGGCGCAGTCGCCGCAAGACATCGGCCACGTGCGACCCGAAAACCCCACGGTAGATGTGGGCCTCGTCTACCACAACATACTTCAGATGACGGAAAAACACCGACCACATCTGGTGGTTCGGCAAGATCCCCATATGCGCCATGTCCGGATTGGTCAGCACGATTTTTGCCTTTCGCCGGATTTCCGCTCGTTCTCCGGGTGGCGTATCGCCGTCGAAAGTGGCAATTTCGTTTGCTTTTAAAATATTTGGGCAAGCCAGCTCATTGATCACCCGGAACTGGTCCTGCGCCAACGCTTTCGTAGGGAACAGGTATAAAGCCCGGGTCTCCCTGTCCGCGTTTTTTAAAATATTCTGGAGTACCGCAATGTTATAGCACAGGGTTTTCCCGCTGGCAGAGGGAGTGGCGATGATAATATTCTCGCCCGCCTGCGTGCCGCTGACCGCGCTTGCCTGGTGCGTATAAAGCTTTTCGATTCCCTGTTCACACAGGCAATCCTGTAGACCCGGGTCCAGAGCTTCTTTCAGTACGCCGTAGACGGCGGCTCGTGGCGGAATGCGCTCGATGTGGACAGCTTGTTCGTGATAATCAGGCAAACGCATGATATAGTCAAGAAATTCAACTGCTTCCATGTTGTTTGGAACGAATTGGTCCGCTCATTCTGATCCCGTCGCTGCTAAGCGGATTTCAATTACCTCCCCATTTCCAGGTTCTGCTGTTATCGTGAAGGCGGAAAGAGACTGGAGTTATTGCGGTAGCTTACTCGCCGAATGCGGAGGTCAGCTCGATCTGGTAGTCAAGCATCTCCACTTCAAAACGGCTTTCATTGATGAAATCGACTACCCGCGAAAGAATCTCGTTGGCGTGCCGGGCATCGTTGCTGATGCAGGCGACACCGAGTGAAGCCAGTTGCCAGGCGTCGTTATCATCAATTTCCGAGATGCAAACGGCAAATCTGTTCTGTACCCGGGCGATGATCGATTTCACCACCTGCCGTTTTCCCTTGAGTGATTCATTCTCCGGGATGCGGAGCTTTATTTTACAGAGACCAACGTGCATTTCTTTTTACTGAACTATAACAATCTGCAATCCGGTAAGTCAACAACGATCAATGCCCCGTTATCGGTCTCAGGTTTGATAGCATCATCTTCAAAAATGCCGGACTGTCCGGGGTGACCTTGACCCCGCTACGGTTCAAAAACACCGTACACGGTACACTGAATTGTGTATAAAAATTTGAACCGTGCATGGTAAAAAAGCGGAGTTGACCATGTCCCCACGGGCTGTGTCTTTTGCCCGCTTCATTCCGCCTGTGATAAACTAGCCGTGAAACGATATTTCTGGTCACCGATCACGGACGCCCTCATTTTGCCGGGCTCTCGATCCTGTTCGGCGAACCGATCGGAAATACTTTTCTGCGGGGGGAACGGTATCGTAGTTCACGATATTAACCTATCAGGAGTCGACGACTAATGTCGCTCTTCATCACCTTTGAAGGCTGCGACGGCTGCGGTAAGAGTACCCAGTCGTTGGCACTGAAGCGTCGCTTGCAGAAGATTGCCCGGACGGTTATGCTCCTCCACGAACCGGGCGGAACCCGGTTGGGGAACCGCATCAGCTACCTTTTAAAATGGACCAAAAATGTTTCCATTTCTCCAACGGCTGAATTGCTACTCTTCAATGCCAGCCGGGCTAATCTGGTCGATGAAGTCATCGTTCCCGCTTTGCACGCGGGTCGCATCGTGATCTGCGACCGTTTCGCAGATTCCACCATCGCCTACCAGGGGTATGGTCGGAGTCTGGATATCACGTTTGTGAAATCAACCTGCGCTGTAGCTACCCGGGGATTGCGACCCGATCTTACGATCCTGCTGGATGTTCCGGTACAAGAGGGATTGAAACGTAAGGCCGGTACGGGTAACAACGACCGTTTCGAGCAGACCGATCTTGCCTTTCACCAGCGTGTTCGCCAGGGTTACCTGGCAATGGCGCAGGAGGAGCCCGGTCGCTGGTTCGTTGTCGATGCCACTCAACCCCGGGAACGGACACGGGAAATCATCTGGCAAAAAGTAAGCAGTTTATTGGGGATATAACGCCGGGGACGTTACGAAGAAGACATAATCTGATGCTGTCCGGGGAACACTGTCATCCCGGGCGTATTATATAACAGGTAGCTGACAAGATCGTTTACTACAAGGAGTTGACTATGGTACATACTTCATTATCCGTCCCGGAAATGGAGGCGATGGCCCGGAAAATCCGCCGCCATATCCTGACCATGATCGGGAAGGCGAACAGCGGCCATCCGGGCGGTTCGCTTTCCGCTGTCGAAATCGTTACCGCGTTGTATTTCCGGGTACTCCGGCATGATCCCCGGAATCCTAAATGGCCGGAGCGCGACCGCTTCGTTCTCAGCAAGGGGCATGCCGCTCCCGTCCTTTATGCTGCCCTTGCCGAATGCGGTTACGTTCCGCTGGATCAATTATTGACGCTGCGCCAGCTTGACAGTTGTTTTCAGGGTCATACTGATTGCCATGTTACCACTGGCATCGAGATGTCAGCCGGTTCGCTCGGTCAGGGCTTGTCTTTTGCCGTGGGCACCGCGCTGGCCGGAAAACTCGATTCCTTGCCTTATAAGGTTTATGCCTTGCTCGGTGATGGCGAGTGTGATGAGGGCCAGGTCTGGGAAGCCGCTATGGCTGCCGCTCATTTTAAAACAGATAATCTGATCGCCATTATCGATAATAATAAAATCCAGCTTGACGGTTGGACCAGAGACATCATGAACAACGAACCTTTCGCTGATAAATGGCGGAGCTTTGGCTGGCGTGTCTTTGAGGTCGACGGTCATCAAATGACAAAAGTCGTCGAAGTCCTGGAAAATGCCGGTGCCGTACCAGGCCCCTCGGTTGTCATCGCCCATACTGTTAAAGGGAAAGGTGTCAGTTTTATGGAGAATAATCCCGATTTCCACGGCAAGGCGCCGACTCCGGCGGAACTGGAAAAAGCCCTTCAGGAGGTGGGATAAATGGCAGTATCAGAAGTATCCCCGCGCGAGACTTACGGCCAGTACCTGGCTGAATTAGGTGACCGGAACAAAAATATCGTGGTTCTGGATGCAGATCTTTCCCATTCCACCATGACCCGGTTTTTCGCCGCCAGGCATCCGGACCGCTTCTTCAATTGCGGCATCGCCGAAGCCAATATGATCGGTATGGCCGCCGGGTTCGCCGCTGCCGGGAAAATTCCCTTCGCCAGTACCTTCGCTGTCTTCGCGCCCGGTCGTTGTTTCGACCAGATCCGCATGGGTATCGTCCAGCCCCGGCTTAACGTGAAGATCGTGACCACCCATGGTGGTATTACCGTCGGCGAAGACGGCAGTTCGCATCAGGCAATCGAAGACCTGGCCCTGGCCTGTTCGCTGGTCGGGCTTACGGTGATCGTCCCCGCGGATGCTGTCGAAACCGCCCAAGCGGTCAAATATGCTGTCGATACTGCAGGACCGGTGCTCATTCGCTTGAGCCGGGCTAAGGTTCCCGTACTCTATGACAGCAGTTATGTATTCAATATCGGTAAAGCTGTGACGTTGCGTACCGGCAATGCCGCAACAATCATCACCAATGGGTTGATGATTACTCCCTCCCTGGAAGCAGCCGCCAAACTGCGGCAGGAAGGTATCGACTGTTCCGTTTTGAATATGCATACCCTGAGCCCGATTGATAAAGAAGCTGTCGTGAAGGCCGCCAGGGAGACCGGCGCCATCGTTACCGTCGAGGAACATCTGGAACACGGTGCCCTTTCTGCCATCGTCGCCCAGGTGGTTGTCCGCAATTACCCGGTACCGGTGGAATTCGTCGCCCTCACTGGGTATGCTCAGTCGGGGAAACCGAACGACCTGCTTGTAAGGTATGGTTTGACCTCCCGAGAAATCATCGCCGCCGTAAAAAAAGTCGTCGCCCGTAAAGAAAAGTAGCGCAATATCTAGAGCATAGTTTTTTAAGGAGACATATGTATTGTGTCTCCCTTAAAATAATAAATGATGAAAAATATCTTCAACCAAATCTGGGCAATGGCGCTTCCCTACCAGGATCAGCGGGATGACCCCGGTCATGCCGAGGTCGCCTTGGCCTTTGCGCAGAGATTGCTTCGTTATGAAGAAGGCGACCGTGATGTGATTATCCCGGCCATCATCCTCCACGATATCGGTTACAGCCAGATTCCCAAAGAAAAGCGGATGAAAATCTTCGAACGCAAAGCTAAAAGAATCGACCGGTTGGCTGTCCAGTATGAACACCAGATCGCAGGTGTCCTGCTCGCTCGAAAAATACTGGAATCGGTTGATTATCTTCCGGAGAAAATTTCTGAAATTCTGGAAATTATCTCCCAGCACGATACCCGCAAAGGTTTTATTTCGCAAAACGAAGGTCTCACCCGGGACGCCGACAAACTCTGGCGTTATTCCCGGCGGTGCCTGGAAGCCGGTGAGAAACGGGCACAAGCCGCCCGGGCGGCACAACCGCGGAATCAAAATGCCGCAGTCACCGGAATTGCAACAAAAAAGAAAAGGCCGCCGGACCGCTGGCGGCAGATGAAACGGGATATCATGAAACCCGGCTATTTCTACTCCGCGCGGGCAAGGAACACTGCTTTGCGGGAACTCGTCGCCCGTAAAAAAGAAGCCGCGCGAAAGAAATTATCGGAAAAATCTCCTGTCTCTGAAATTATCTGACCGGTATCGACACAATCTCCCGTTGCCGGTTAACACCATCAAACAGCATCCGGTGCAATACACAATATTACGATTGGTGAATGATAACGTGTTTTGTCCTGATCAGGTGGGTCAACCCCACCATGCATAGCAGTACAATAGTATAGATAATCAGTACCCCCGGTACCCCCCACCACCAGCAAACCAGCGGAAACGGGACAAACGCCACCGCACTGCTCAGGGTGACGTTCCGGCTCCATAACAGCGTTGCCAGCGCCGGTCCGGTCACGATCAAGGCCGGAACGGTTGCCAGCATATACAGGATGCCAATCGTTGTAGCCTCGCCCCGCCCCCCGCGAAAGCCGAGAAACACCGGCCAGTTGTGGCCGATCACTGCGGCGGCGCCCGTCAGTAATACTCCCGCCTGGCTCAGTCCGGTTTTCTGGGCGATCAGGATAACCAGGACGCCTTTCGCGACATCGATCAACCCTACCAGGATCCCCGGCACCGGTCCCAATTCCCGGAATGCATTCTGGGCGCCCATATTCCGGTCGCCTCTGTTCCGGATGTCGATGCCGCGGGTGATCCGACCGACGATGTAAGCCGTTGGAATGGAACCAAACAGGTAGCCCAGCAGTATGAATAACCAGGTCATGTCCCCCAACCTGGTGCCGGGAGAGGGACTCGAACCCACAAGGATTGCTCCGGAGGATTTTAAGTCCTCTGCGTCTGCCAGTTCCGCCATCCCGGCTCTGTCATTGAATCTACTTTTGTATTATAGCATCGTCAGGCACTTATTCAAGAGTACTCTTTTAAAACCGCCGTGCTTGCGGTATATTCTTTTGAGCGGAGCCAAATAATGATCAGGTTATTATAAGACATGTTGCTTTTCGGCCATGCCGGAATTACCCTGGGGATAGTTGCAATTTTGGCTAATGTGCCAGCAGTCCGCTCCGGTCTGCGGGCTCTTTCTGCTTCCAACCCCCGCGCGCCCCGTTCCATTTCTGTAAAACCCTTCTTCGCCGGTTTCCGGCCGTTGCTTGATCTCATCGATGTCCGATACCTCATCCTCGGTTCGCTGCTGCCGGATATTATCGATAAGCCGTTGGGCCACCTCATCTTCCGGGAATCTTTAAGTAATGGACGGATCTTTGCGCACACCCTCCTCTTCACGGTGTTGCTCGGTTTTGCCGGTGCTGTTTTCTACCGGAAGAACCGCTGTAGCTGGTTCCTGATCCTTGCGGTCGGCACCTTCAGTCACCTGTTGCTCGACCGGATGTGGCGCGCCCCGGCCACCCTTTTTTGGCCATTTTTGGGCCTGAACTTTGCAAAATATGACCTTCATGACTGGTTGCCCGATCTGTTTGCCCGGTTGTTCGCCGACCCTGCGGTTTATGTCCCGGAACTCATCGGTTTCATCATCATCGCCGCCTTTGCATGGTTCCTTGTCCAGAACCGGTTGCTTAAAACATTTCTCAGATAATACCGCGACAAAAGGTACAGCAAATGATTATCCGGAATGAAATTGGTGATAAAATACTCAGATGCGGCAGCGTAAGTATCGTTGCTTATTAGAAAAACCGGTTTATCTGTAATTCATTTCGCCAACAGCCGGAATGCTTATAGTCCAAATATGTGGTAATATTGTTGACAAATGACTGTTTTATATGCTACTCTGCTCGTCAAATAAATGTTTTTCATCGTTAGACTGGTTGATTTTATCAAGTTTTCCGGCGACAATCTGATTATCGTCCGGGGCTTTCAGGAGGCGAACACCCGATGGGCTTGACTCGATCCGCAGCGCAAAAGTCCAACCGCCGCGAGCGTAAGAACGGTGGTATCACCCCGGTCCCCATGGCCCGGCCCGATTTGTCCGGCGAAGAAATCGAACGGGTCGTTGCTGTTTTGCATTCCGGGCTGATTGCCCAGGGGATGTGTGTCAAAGCTTTTGAAGACTGCTTCGCCGCTTACATCGGTACCAGGGAAGCAGTCGCTGTCAATAACGGCACCGCCGCCCTTCACACCGCCCTCCTCGCCGCCGGTGTCGGTCCGGGCGATGAGGTGATTACCACCCCCTTCAGTTTTATCGCCACCGCCAACGCGGTTCTCTATTGCAATGCCAGACCGGTATTCGTCGATATCGAGGACGGCTCTTTTAATATCTCTGCCGATCTGATTGAAGCTAAAATAACCCCCCGCACCAAAGCCGTGGTTATTGTCCATCTATACGGCCTGCCCTGTGATATGGAGCCCATCCTGGCGGTCTGTCAACGTTACGGCCTGGCCCTTATCGAAGATGCCTGCCAGGCTCACGGCGCTGAATATAAAGGGCGCAAGGTCGGCTCTTTCGGCCTCGGCTGCTTTTCCTTCTATCCCACCAAGAACATGACTACCGGCGAAGGCGGCATGATCACCACCGACGACCCCCGGCTGGCAGAAAAGATGCGCCTCGTCCGCAGTCACGGCCAGCCGGAACGTTACCGTCATGATGTCCTCGGCTATAATTATCGCATGACCGAAATCGCCGCCGCCATCGGTATCGTGCAACTGGAAAAGCTGGATACCTGGAACGAACGGCGGATCGCCAACGCCAGCTACCTGATGGAAGCGATCGATACCGAGGGCATTGTTCTCCCCCACCTCCCCCCCGACCGCAAACACGTTTTCCACCAGTTTACCGTCCGCGTTACCCCGGCATGTCATCTCTCCCGTAGCCAGTTGCAGCAGGTATTGCAGAGCTACGGCATCGATAGCGCGGTTTATTATCCCCTCCCTATCCACAAGCAACCCCTGTATCTTGGCTTAGGCTATAACGATAGATTGCCGGTCTCCGAAAAAGCGGCGCAGGAAGTCCTCTCACTGCCCGTCCACCCCCAGCTCACCGAGGGTAGCCTGGCGCGTATCGCCGCGGTGGTGGCCAATGTCTGACAATATCGTCCGCAAAGGCACGGTCAAGCTCGGCGCCGGGGCGCAGATCGATGACCACATCGTCCTCGGCCATCGGGAAGACGGTTCTCTCGTTATCGGCGATCGCGCCCGCATCCGTTCCGGGTCGGTCATCTATTCCGATGTCGTCGTCGGCAACGATTTCAAAACCGGCCACCATGTTCTGGTTCGGGAAAAAACTGTCATCGGCGACCGTGTCCTCGTCGGTACTAATTCGGTAATCGACGGCCATTGTACTGTCGGCAGCAATGTCAGCATCCAGACCGGTGTCTATATTACCGCCTATACCACCATCGAAGACGATGTTTTTCTCGGCCCCTGCGCCGTCACCACCAACGATAAATATATGCAGGTCGGTGCTTCGCTCCGGGGCCCTACCATCAAAAAAGGCGCCCGTATCGGCGCTAATAGTACTATACTGCCCGGTATCGTCATCGGCGAAGGTGCTGTCGTCGGCTCCGGCGCAGTTGTGACCCATGACGTCCCGCCTTATACTACGGTTGCGGGCAATCCTGCCCGCAAGCTGGAGAAAAAAACAGGATGAAAGCGAAGAAAATCGCCGTCACCGGCATGGGCTATGTCGGTATTCCCGCCGCCGTCCTCCTCGCGGCTGCCGGTCATGATGTCACCGGCATCCAGCGCCGCTCGGCGCGCTCCGGCTGGAAAATCGACTGGTTGAACCAGGGACGCTGCCCCATCGGCGGTAATGAGCCCGAACTCCCCGACCTCATCCGGGAGGTTGTCGCCGCCGGCCGTTTCCGGGTAACCGATGACTACTCTCCGGTTGCCGCCGCCGATGCCATCCTCATCGATGTCCAGACACCCACCAACCCCAACCACGTCCCCGAATACGAATCCCTGAAACAGGCCTGCCGCCAGATCGGCCCCCGCCTCCGCTCCGGTCAGATCGTCATCATCGAGTCCACCGTAGCTCCCGGAACCACCATCAACGTCGTCCGGCCCATCCTCGAAAAAGAGTCCCGCCTCCCCGCCCAACTCCCCGGCGGCTTCGGCCTCGCCTTCTCCTACGAACGCGTCATGGTCGGCCGCCTCATCCACAACATCCGTGAATATCCCCGGATCGTCGGCGGTATCGACCAACCCTCTACCGCCGCCGCCATCGCCCTTTACTCCACCATCGTGCGCGGCGGCGTCCTCGGCACCGATATCGTCACCGCCGAAGTCGCCAAGACCGTCGAAAACGCCTACCGCGACGTCCAGATCGCCTTCGCCAACGAAGTCGCCCTCCTTTGCGAAGCCCTCGGCGTCGATGTCTATGAAGTGCGCCGCTTTGTCAACAGCTTACCCAACGACCCCTCCGCGCCCCACGCCAACCCCGTCCGCAATATGCACTTCCCCGGCGCCGGCGTTGGCGGCCACTGCCTCCCCAAAGACACCTGGCTCCTCATGCACGGCTACCAGCAGTATGCCGTCAATCCCACCCCCTACCCCTTCTCTATCCTCACCGGGGCCCGCCAGATCAACGACTGGATGCCCGTCCACATGGCCGATCTCCTCGAAGACGCCCTCACCGAAGCCGGCCGCCCCGCCTCCGGCGCCCGCGTCGCTGTCCTCGGCTATGCTTTCATTGAAAATTCCGACGATGCCCGCAACACCCCCACCCGCCCCCTCCTCGATGAACTCACCCGGCGCGGCATCGCTTTCCGTGTCCACGACCCCCTGGTTAGCCGGGACCCGGATACCGCTATCGAGTCCGATTTCGATGCCGTGATCGATGGTACTGACGCCCTGATACTAATGACTGCTCATAATGACTACCGGAAACTGACTCCCGGGCAATTGCAGACCCGCATGCGAACGCTTATAATCATCGATGGACGGAATGTCTTCGATCCCGCCGCCTTCACCCCGCACGGCTTCATCTATAAAGGCGTCGGCAAAGGCAAACTGCCGCGTGCTCCAGGAGGCACAACCCATGACTAAAGTCGCTGTCGTCGGACTCGGCTCGATGGGCCAGCACCACGCCCGCCTGTACTCCGAGCTCGATTGCGAATTCGTCGGTGCCGCCGATACCGATGCCGTCCGCGGCCGTGACATCTGCGCCCGCTATAAAGTCCCCTACTATGCTGATTATCATGACCTCCTCGACCGGGTCGAGGCCGTCAGCATTGTTGTTCCCACCACCCTCCACCACCACGTCGCCCTCGATTTCCTCAACCGCGGGGTCCACTGCCTTGTCGAAAAACCCATCGCTTTCAACCTCGACGAAGCTCAGGAAATGACCGCCGCCGCCAGCCAGCATAACGCCGTCCTCGCCGTCGGCCATATCGAACACTTCAACCCCGCCGTCCGCCTCCTCAAGCAGATCATCGATGCCGGCGACCTCGGCCGCCTGATCAGCATCGCCACCCGGCGCGTCGGCCCCTATGTCCCCCGCATCCGCGATGTCGGCATCGTCATCGACAGCGCCTCTCACGATATCGGCATCGTCCGTTACCTCGTCGGCCAAGAGCCCCTTTCCGTCTTCTCCCGCGTCGGCCGCCTCAAGCACTGCAAGGAAGACCATGCCGTCATCGTCCTCGATTTCGGTTCCACCACCGCCTCCATCGAGGTCGCCTGGTTCAATCCCCAGAAGGTGCGCACCCTCGTCGCCACCGGCTCCGAAGCCACCGCTTACCTGGATTATATCGAGCAGACCATCACCATCCGCAACTCCCATGAAACCAGAGTTGCCGATATCGCCAGGCAGGAACCCCTCCGCGTCGAACTGCAGGATTTTCTTCATTGTATCCAGAACGGCTGCCGCCCCGCCGTCGACGGCACTGCCGCCCTCGGAATCCTCCGGATCGCCCTCGAAGCCAGCGGCAACCGTTATACTACCCTGGCAGCCAATATGGCACCTGTGTAGGGTATATGTATAAGGACAAGAAGATCGGCGTGGTGGTACCGGCATATAATGAAGAAAAGTTTATTGCGGGTGTTCTCAACGGTGTTCCTGCTTTGGTAGACCGGATATATGCAGTCAACGATGCCAGCACCGATAATACCCTCGCGATAATCAAGGATGTCGCCAAAAGAAATAACCGGGTGGTTCTGATCGACCGGAAGAAGAATGGCGGGGTCGGCGCATCGATCATCTCCGGACATAAACGAGCCTTGCAAGATGATATCGATGTGATAGCGATAATGGCAGGAGACGGTCAGATGGACCCGGAAATCCTCAAAGCCATGCTGCAGCCGGTGGTGGAAGGGAAGGCAGACTATGCCAAAGGAAACCGTTTATCTAAAAAGGAACACCGGCAGGAGATGCCGTTATTCCGACGTTTTGGCAATTTTTTATTGACCGCATTGACCCGGATCGCTTCCGGATACTGGCATATCTCAGACCCCCAGAACGGTTATACCGCAATTTCCAGAGTAATATTGAGAAAACTTGACCTGGACCGGATAGTGACTGGTTTCGCTTTTGAAAACGATATGCTGGTTAAATTGAACGTCGCCGGAGCAAGAGTAGTCGATATTCCCCATGCGGCGGTTTATCGAGGTCAAAAGTCTAAAATCAGGTATTCCAAATTTATACTTCATACCAGTTGGGTGCTTCTAAAAGACTTTTTTTGGCGGGTTTGGATGAAAACAACCCGGCGAGATCTTCAGGCAGACCTCTCTCATGCATAAAGTGCTTTTTTGTATCAATACCCCCGCTCAGGCATATACCTGGAGATACGTAATCAAGGGTTTACATGATCAAGGGCATCAAACAGAGATTCTTGCCCGGGACTACGGTAATACTATTGAACTGCTTCAAGGTTTTGGCTTGACTGTTCATGCGTTCAAAGCGATAGCAAGCCATTTCCTCCGTCTTTTTGATATGGTCACCCATCTTTATCATATAATCAAAGTATCCCGTGGCAGCTCTCCCACTTTGTTGGCTGGTTTTGGCGTCGATACCGCTGTAGCTTCATTCATATTAAGGAAACCCAGCATAGTTTTTACCGACAGCGAACCTATGCCCATTCAATTGTTTCTTACGCGTTTGTTCGCTTCCCAAATTATCACTCCAGATTGCTTTCTGAAAAACCTTGGGAAAAAACACACTCGTATCGCTGGATACAAAGAATTAGCGTATCTTCACCCAAACCACTTTACTCCGGATCCATCTATATATAAAGAACTTGGAATCTCTCCGAATGAAAAATACGTCTTATTAAGATTCAATATTTTTGACGCTGTTCATGATCAAGGCAGAAAAGGTTTCTCGATTCATGAGAAATATAGACTGGTTCGAGAACTTGAAAAGTATTCTCAGGTCTTCATCTCTGCAGAAGGAAACTTACCTGCCGATCTGAAAAAGTATGTTCTACCAGTACCTGTTCACCGTATACATCATGTATTAAGTTATGCTCATCTTGTAGTTGGCGATAC
>JBBITI010000048.1:0-19303 GCA_037440885.1 Dehalococcoidales bacterium
ATTAATGCGGCGGGCGTATGTCAGGGTTAATCTCCTTAGGTATATTGGCCGGTGCCCGTTGGATTTCCGGTGGCAAAGCAGCGAGGACGGACGAAGCCCCCGGTGTTTCCAGTTCAATGGGAATAATTGCAGCGGTAGTGGCTCCGGAAAGATCAGGACTGGTTCCGGCATCAGCCGCAAGCGCTGGTGTCATCGGTCTTTTAACCACCTTCTTTTTCGGCAGAGGTTTTTGTTTTTGCCAGATGCCGATGAGCCGTTCTAGCCCCATCGCCAGCCCGAAACAAATCGCAGGAACCGTAGGGAGAAAATAGAAAATGAAACTCACCCTGTTGGTGATCAGGCTCATCGGTATCCAGGGAAGATAAGTGCCGGCGAACATAGCGAGTCCGAACGCTGCCGCCGTATCTCTCCGGAAAGTTTTTACCGTCAGGTATATCAAAGTTGGAACAATAAGTGCCCAGACGCTGAAGCTGACCAGGCCGATGAAATGAGGTCCGTACCAGTAAGGCATAATTTCCAGGTTAAATATCCATTCCCATGGCCGGCTCATGGATACATGAGCCGCTGTCTCGAAGGTCAGTCCCGCGGTGGACTGGAGCCCGTTGCGGAGTAAAGTGATAAAGTCAGTCATTCGTAAATAAATGATCATATTGAAGGCGGCTAGCAACAGGAAGAACGAAAGACCGGAGAGGAGTAACGATGCAGTAAAAATGATCGGTTTATCTCTCCGGCATAACAACCAGTGGCAGAGGATGGCAAAGACTGCAAAGACACCGTTGAACTTGGTGAGGGCGGCCAGCGCGACTGCCACTCCGGCGGCCGGGTAGCTGTGTCTGGAGTAGAGCCAGAATGCCATCAGGACAAAGGAGACTGTGAAAATATCGAGCATGGCGATTCCTGCATGGACAAAATAGAGATTTTCCAGGCCTAATATAAAGACGCCCAAACTAGCAGCCCGCCGTGTGAATCTGAAATTCCGGCAAGTAAGGTACAGGAAAACAATGCCTAGTGTGCCTGCTATCACCGAAGGCAAACGCCAGCCCCACTGATTATCGCCGAAAATATACATCCCGCCGACCATGAAGAGCTTTGCCAGCGGTGGATGTTCGCCGCGGTTGGTGTAATGGTTGTTGATTATGGTCCGGGCATCCGGAATGTAATGCTGTTCGTCAAACAGTGGTTCCCGGGGCACCGCAATTGCCATCAGGTGGAGGATCAGGGTAACCAGGATAATCAGGCCGAGCCAGGTATATTCCCAGCGCCAGAGTCGTTTTCCGATGTTTATTGCTATTTCCATGTCCACCAGGTGTTCAGGAGGTAGTTCCAGATCGTGGCAAAAATAATGCCTATCGCTACTGCAATAATGTCATTTATGCCGATCACCGTGAAGAATAACCATAGTGAGAATGCCTGGATACCGTATCCCGCCAGGCTGATGGTATTGAATTTCAGGAACTGTAAGATCAGCGCGGTCGGTCGTGCCATACGGCGGTCGGCGAAAGTGAAAAAATTGTTCAGCAGGAAATTTGAAATTACTGAAGCTTCGAAACTGATTGCCTGGGCTCCGAACTCATTTAAGTGGCAGAGCCTGGTCAGTAAAGTATAGACACCCAGGTTAACGATCACCCCGCTACCCCCAACTACGCAGAACTTGAAAATGCGGACCAGTTCGCCGCTGCGTCTCATCAGGCTCAATAAATGTTTCAGGTAATCGATTTGTGTTTTTGAACTGAGCTTGCTGGCCCCTTTTTCGCGGACCTGGAACAAGAAGGGGACTTCGGTTGCTTTTTTGAATTTGCCTGCGATCAGGATTTCCAGAAGTATCTTGTAACCGGTTGGCTGTAAGCGGGCGCCGCTTATGACGTTGCGGCGTAGCATGAAAAATCCGGACATCGGATCGTGAATGCCGCGGGTTTTGCCCAGAAGAAGATGTGAAAGGAAGATAGCCCCCTTCGAGATGATACGTCTGATAAGGCTCCACCCCTCGCAACCACCTCCTTTCACGTAACGACTACCGATTGCCAGGTCAGCACCGTTGTCGATCGCCTCTGCCAGATCGGCAACTACCTCAGGAGGATGTTGCAGATCGGCATCGATAACGCCGATTACGTCACTGGTGGTGTGGTTGAATCCGTGAACCACCGCTGAAGCCAGGCCGCGTTCGGTGGTCCGCACGATTACCCGTACCGGGTATTTTCCCGTTAAAGCTCGGGCTGCTTCGACAGTGCCATCTTTGCTGTTGTCGTCGACAAAGACGATTTCAAATTTGCGACCCGCCAGCGCCCTGCTCAGTCGTTCCACCAGGGTATTAACGTTTTCCTTTTCGTTATAGGTCGGGACAATTATCGATATTCCAGTTTCTGATAACATGTTATCCTGCCTTTTACCAGGCACTATATTGTAACATAACAGTCGTGACATAATCTGGTCAGGCTGACACCAGTACCGGCGCACTCATTTACTAACAGCAAATAAAGGAGATCGTTAATAGTAAATGGTTGTGTTCTTAAAATTTTTTGCCAAAATATGTTCAGTATAGAATTGACGCCCGTTAATGAGACCCGCAGTATGAAATTAAAGCTGAGCGGGTATTGCAAAGAAAAAATCTTTAGTCTATCATAATGCGCAGTAGGACTTAGGAGGTCATCCAATATGGTTTCCCAGGACAAGACACTTCAATGTGTCGATTGTGGTGTTCAGTTTACCTTCAGCGCTGATGAGCAGGAATTCTTCCGCTCGAAGGGCTATACTAATGAGCCTAAGCGCTGCCCGGCTTGCCGCGGCCAGCGGAGAGTACAGCGGACTAACCAGGAAGGGGGCAATCCACAACTACGCCGGCAGATGTTCCCCGCGGTGTGTGCCGAATGTGGGAAGGAAACTGAAGTGCCGTTTCAACCCCGGAGGGACAGACCGGTTTACTGCAGCGACTGCTACTCCCGGGTAAAACAACAACAGATGAAATAGTTTTATCACCCAAATTTCATACAGCCTCTATTTCTGGACAAACCAGCCGGACCGTCAACACGAACAATCTCGCTGTAACCCGGATGATTGATAATGGTCTTTGTTACAGCGTGGATAGTCTCATGTGAACTTCGATCAGGATTAAGTCTGGAATCGGGATGGTTTTTTTGCTTCTCCTGATTCTAAGCGGGTCGGCATTTTTTATGACTTGAGGGGTATTGTGGTTCTAGATTCTCCTGGCCGGAGCCGCAATGGGAATAATTTTACTTTGACAATTGATGATCTTGATCCTATACTTGCCGTTACCAGATTGAGTTCAGCTAACGTGTAAAGGAGTATATATATGCTTTCTCATCAGACCGGGGAACCTCAGAAGACGATCTCAACCCGGGCTAATTTTGTTCCCTCCCCCGATTTTTCCCCGCCCTATCCGCCCCTCCCTCATCATTTCAATGATAACCATGATCTGCAAATCCTGTGCCAGGCTCTGCCCGGCGCTGTCAGGCGTGTCCTGCCACCACCGTTGCAACCGTCTGATAACGACCGGGATTTGTTCGTCCTTCAGATGGGTTGGAGCCCTGACTGTGAAGGATTCAATGTCCACGAAATCCAGATAAACGTCCCTGTCAGGTGGCAGGATAAAGTTGGTTCCACCACGCTCATCGAATATATTGACAGTGACATGGGTCTCATCGCTGGACGCGAGATCTGGGGCTGGCCTAAGAAAATGGCTGAAATAGTCTGGAAGCAGACCGTTTCCGGTTGGACGGTCACCTGCAAAAAGCAGAAGGACCAGAGCAGTCTGCCGCTGATGAAGGTCCGCTATACTAGAGCTGATTCCAACCCGGCCGTCGTGTGGCCGGTCATGATGCCTGTGTATCTGGTCAAACGTATTCCCAACGCCTCGCTCACGGTTTCGCCCCTGACCCAGTTGGTCTGTATCGGCGGCAACATTCCTCCCGGTAGTGGTCCCAACCTCGCTCCGAACGCGCTGAAAACGGAAACACAGGGTACCGCCGTCGTCCGTTTCTTCGACGGGCCCCACGACCCCCTCACCTTCTTCGGTCCGGTTAAAGTGCTCGATGCTAAGATGAGGATAATCAAGGGCGCCATGACCGGTGGGCTTGGCCTCGGCGAAGTCGTTCACCAGTGGCAGGAATAATTGTTAATCCGTCTGCCTGAAGGTGATTGAAAAAAGTACTGGATTGCCACGCTGTAATCCGGAGACAAGGAGATATTCCAGGTTTTGGTCAGTGTCGCCAAGTAGGCCATACTGTATGGTACCGTCGTCAGTACTCCGTCCTTCGGAATTTCCCGGCGTATTGATACCCCGCCGTTGCTATTTCAGCTTGTTCCTTCAGAACGTGATATGATAAACTTTTCCAGTGTATTGCTTGTGAACTTCTGTGGACTTTTTTCACCGCTCGCACCTGAGGCGCATTCGTCTAGAGGCTCAGGACACTTCCCTCTCAAGGAAGAGATCACGGGTTCGAATCCCGTATGCGCTACCAACCTCATTGTAATAAGACATTCTAAAGCGATAGATCTTCGCAATCGAATCTTATATTAGATTATTTATAGTCCCGCTCGTTCAAGGAAATATAATAAAGCCACTATAAATGCAACTAACGGTACTATCACCACCCAATTGTTTACTTTAAAAACCTGGGGTAGTGTCATATTGCCAAAATAACCTTTTGTGAGTATCCCCTCTTTTAACCGGGGATAAAAAGCGGCCAGTAGTCCAGAACCAAGCACAATACCAACTAAACCGGCTGTGATAGCATCGAGGTAACCGTTACCGATTGCGCCGGCAATCGTACCGGGGCAATAACCAAGCAATGCGAAACCTAGACCGAAGATTAACCCCCCGATGGCGTTTTTTCCCCACGAACCTGCTTTGGGACGCAGCTTGATCCAGCCGAGCCCTTGCATGATGAATAGGCCGATCATACCGGTAACGACTGCGGAGAGCATTATTTTTACAACGGTAAAATCGGTGAGTAACAGTTGGTTGATAATAACATCATAATTGGTTACTCCTCCTTTTTGCAGCAGGAAACCGAAAATAATACCGAATATAAGGCCCCAGAGTAGCTTGGCTCTTTTGGTTTTCATCTGAATGCTACCTTCCTACATTATTACCTTGAATAGTAATTGCGCCATCACAATCCCACCGATAAAAAAGCAGATGGCGGAGATCCAGCTTGATACGGCCAGTTGCATGGTGCCGCTAATGCCGTGACCGCTGGTGCATCCGTCAGCCCAGCGTGAACCAAACCCCAGTAAGATACCGCCCGCTAATCCGACCGCCAGGCGCAATAATATATTATTTCCAAAATTCAGGTTCCAAACAGCAGGAATCCATTGCAGAATAAAGTCTCCAGACAGAAGCGAAGAGATAAGAGCGCCGATGACAATACCAATGACGAGCATAATCTGCCAGTCCACCTCGGGTTTTGTTTCCTGGTAATAGAGCTTGTTCTCAACCTTTTTCCCTCTGAACAGCTTCTCAATCATCCCTGCAATCCGGGAATATGAGGTTGAGCACCCGATGGGCTCGTTTGAAATAAGCCAGGTAAACCAGCTTAAAACACCAATGCCTGCCCCTGCTACGTAGGGAGACCATTGCACTTCCATTAACCAGTTCATGTCCTCATCCTTATGCGAATTCAGGGATCATAGGGAAATATTCGTTAACCTTGGACCATGCGGATTGATACATACATTACACTGCTTGATATGCCCGGCGGCACTATATCCGGTCATGCCCCCGGCGACATTGTAGACTTCTTTAAAGCCGCCCTGTTTCAAAATGCTTGCTGCCAGGCTGGAGCGATTGCCCGTACTGCATATCAGGTAAACCGGTTTATCTTGATGCAATTCTTTGTAACGAGTGCGCAGTTCCGGTGCAGGGATATTGATAGCCCCTTTAATATGTGTATCCGCGAACTCTAATGGCATGCGAACATCCACCAGCATTAATGGATGAACACTATCGCTAATACGCTTATAGAGATTTTCAGTTGAAATGAGGTGTACATGATCTATCTGGTAGCCATCATTAGCCCAGGCAGTTACACCCCCGCTTAGATAAGCGACAATACGGTCAACACCCACCCGGTTCGCCCACAATCTAGCGGTGACCGCTTCCTGGTAGCTATCAGCAACCAGTAAGATATCTTTGTTTTCAGGCATCACCCATCCGGCAAACGTCGGGAAATTGCCCTTGAGATCGAGGTGCCAGGTGCCGGGGATGTGGAAACCGGCGAAGGCAGCGTAATTGCGCACGTCGAGTACTACGCTATTCGCTTCTTCCCTTCGATTAATAAAATTGATTGGTTTTAATTCTTCTAAAGACGGTAATCTGGATAGTAACACCGGTCCTTTTCGGTTAATATCACTGCAACGACTGAAGTGGTCCGGAGCCGGAGGCATGTTCGAGGTAAGCGAGCGAATAAACTCTTTCTTTTCCTTGATCTGCAGACTGGAATTGTAAAGTCGCTCATAACCTATCGTAGAAGTCCATTTTGCACCCATCGAGCGGCCGCATAGAGATCCTGCGCCATGGGCAGGATATACTTCACAATAATCGGGAAGCTTGAGCAGTTTTTCGTGCAAACTGTCGAAAAGCTTGCCCGCCAAATTATCGGCAATATCCGGAAACAAGTCCGGTCTCCCAACGTCTCCCACGAACAGCACGTCTCCCACGAAAGCTCCTGCAGGTGAATTGCCCCGCGACTTGTCAGTGACTACGTATACGACGTGTTCTGGCGTGTGGCCGGGTGTTTCCAGTACATCGAGTCTCATATCTTCAATGTTGATCAGGTCGCCTTCGGATACGGGTACGTGTTCAAACTTGCAATTCCCTGACCTTGGTGCATATATTTTAGCGCCTGTTTTGGCGGCCAGGTCCATATGCCCGGAGACAAAATCTGCGTGCAGGTGCGTCTCCAGAATATGAGTGATTGTCACCCCGAGATCACGTGCCTCGTTAATGTAAAGGTCAACGTCCCGCCTGGGATCAATTACAGCACAGGTTTGTTTGCCTGCCAGAATATAAGAACTGTGAGCGATTTTTTCCAGGAAATAGTGTTTCAGCAGCATCTCTTCTCCTTTACAACCTTATTTCGCTATATCCGTTAGTATCTTGTTATGACTCTGCATTACGATTAGTTACAGATAAAAAAAGTAAAAAATGGTAACGACTACTAGTAAAAATACTACCGTTAATCCACTGCCTGCTCTGAGGTAGTCTTTATTCCGGTAACCTCCCGGTGTTTTTAATAAGGCGTTAACCTGGTGTGTTGGCAGGATAAAGGAATTGGCCGTTGAGACGGCTACCAGCAATGCCAGGGGACGGGGATCTATGCCTGCCGTATTGGCAATGCTGATAACCATCGGGAATAGTATTACCGCCGCCCCTACATTTGATATTAAAACTGAAAAGAGAGCTGAAATTCCTGATATTACCAGAAGTAGGAAAAAGGTATGGCCTCCCTGAACGAGAGACATGATATGTCCCGCTAAAAAAGATGCGGTATCGGTCTTCTGCATGGCTAACCCCAAAGGAATAAGCCCCGCCAGGAAAAACACTACCTTCCAGTCGATCGTCTGATAGGCTTCATCGATGCGCAGCACTCCTGTCAGTATCATGAGAATAGCTCCGGACATAAATGAAATTGGGATCGAGAATCCTGCCAGAGCTAGTCCGATGGCAACAATGAAACAGGATAAGGCTATCCACGCTTTCGAGGTATCTTTCTCGTCTGCCTCAAAAGGTGTAATGACCACGAAATCGTAACCTTTTTTCATCTCCGCGATCTTGTCCCATAGCCCGTGTACAATGAATATATCTCCTGGCGCGATCTCTACATCGGAAAAATCTCCCCTTATATTTTCCCCCTTGTGATATAACAGAACTGGCTCAACTCCGTAACGACGGCGCAGGCCGAACTTCTTGATCGTCTGACCGGCAATTCCGGAACGCGGCGGCACAACTATTTCGGCAAATCCGGCACTGGTTGTATCCTCCAGCATTTTAGGTTTCCCGGGTTTTTCTGCTGGAAGAAGATTATAGGCAGAAGCAAAATTTCTGGCATTGTTTTCTTTCCCCAGCAAGCTGATGATTTGATCAGCCTTGAATTTGGTTTCCCGCCAGGGAGCATACTCCGGCTGCTGGTCTCCGGTAATAGCTAAGATGTTGACGTTGAATTTATCCCAGATCCCGGTCTCCTCAAGAGATTTGCCAATGATCGGGCTGTTGACCTCTATGCGATAATGCCGGATATTTGCGGATAGGTCCCAATTTTCAATCAACTTTATCTGTAACAATTCTCGATCTTCACCGTATCGATACCGTGGCAGGACGAATCTACCCAGGAAAAAAAAGAAGACTACACACGAGAATAAAAGGGCCAGCCCCACCGGTGTCACTGCAAAAAGCCGGTAAGGCTCCAGTGAAGACCTGATTAAAAAATCATTAACTAGCATTAGTGGTCCCGAACCAATCATGGTCAGGGGCCCACTCAGGAGAATGGCGAAGCCAATAGGCATGATCAAACTGGAAGCGGGTATTTTTTTACTGCGGGAAATATTCAGGATGGCGGGTAAGAAAAGAACCGCGGATCCGATATTTTGAATAAATCCGGATATTAATCCCACTGCTGACGATACGACCGCTACAATTCTCCGCTGGCTGTTTCCGGAATATCTCAATGCCAGGCGTGCAAAACCTGCCATCAAACCCGTTCGGGCGATCCCTTTACCCATAATCATTACCGCTAACATGGTGATGACTGCATTGGAGGAAAAACCCGCTAGCGTTTCCAGCGGTGTCAAAATGCCAGTCCACGCTAAAGCCAGCATACAAAGAATGGCGATGATGTCGATGCGTAGCTTGTCTATGATCAGCAGTATGGCCACTAATGCCAGGATGGATAAAACGATTATGATCTCGTTGTCAATCATTGCATATTTATCGAATGTTAGTAATAATTGTAATCATTAAAAATCATTAAAGTCAGTAGGGATATACCTCTTGTTGATTATCAAAGTGCCTGATTCACCCGGTGATGTGGCATGAGGTTCTGAAGTCTCTTTTTACTCCCTTTGCTTCAGTCACTTTTATAGAGCATGATAATACCTTAACAACCGGACTCATTTTCCGGTACCAATTTTATCGAATTATTTCACACTTATCCCATTACCCCTTTGATGATCCCCTCGTAAAAACTGCGCTGGTTGTCGTAGTAAGGGCTGCCGGAGGAGACTCCGGTACGGCCTTGTAGCGAGATCATGGCTGCTTTCTGAATGTCTTCCCTCCCCACCTCCCGCCGTCCGCTGAGCCGGGCGATCGCCTGCGCCTGTTCATAGGTGGCAATGCTCGCCCGGACGCTGGCGGGGCGCGCCAGGTCTTCGTTGTGCCGCGTTGCCTGCGAGATCTCAACCACCTTCTGCACCAGCCCGGGATCGAACGCGATGTCCGGTTGTTTCCGGGCGTAGCGCTGTAAAATGGCGATCTCTTCCTCCCGGGTGGGATAACCGATGTGCACCCGCTCGAAGCGGTCGGCCAGGGTTTCCGAGACCCGGTCGACGCCTGCCGATTCCTGGGGGTTCTGCGTGGCGATCACGATCGTCTCTACCGTTACTTCAATCTCGAAACCGGCAAGAGTGGTGGTTCCTTCTTCAAGAACCTGGATCAGAGTGTTTTGCGTCCTCTCCGGTACCCGGTTCAATTCGTCAATAAAGAGCAGTTTGCGGTGGGCTCGCTGGATACGCCCGGGGAGAAAAGCTCGCGGATCGTGGATGCCGCATTGCATGGCGATCACCGGGTCCACGTCCCCGATCAAATCCTCCGGCATTAATTCCGGCGAACCCTGTATGCGCAGAAAACGGGCGCTGCCCGCGATCTCTGTTGTTTTTTTATCGGTGATATGCCGGCAGTCGGGGCATACCGGTGACGGCGCCAGCGGGTTGCAGTTAAAGCGGCAACCGCTCACCGTTTCCATCGGGCCGAGCAAGCTGGCCAGGATTTTTGCCAGCGTGGTCTTGCCCGTTCCTGGCGGTCCTTCCAGCAGCAAATGCCGCCCCGATACCAGTACTGCCAGGATGGTCTCCTTGGTATCAGCCGCCGCAAAAAAGCCCTCCAGCGGATCGATCTTTTGTCTTAATTTACCCAGTATCGCTTGCCTTAATTCTTCACGTAGTTTCAATCATTTTCCTCCGGGTGATTTCTGGCACCTTCAAGTGCCGGGTAAACGTTTGTGCCCCAGTTTCTTCAAATCAGCCATGCCGGTAATACGGTACACTTGGCCCCGGCCGGTGCGGGCGATGCCCTTGATAAATTGCTCCACGCTCTCATTATGCGGCGCAAAATAAACTACCGAAATCTGGATACCAGCCGCGGCGGCCAACCGGGTTTCCTGGAAAGTGGCTTCCTCGGTGGGATCGCGTACTGCTACTGCACGGAGACGTTGGTAATTGGACTGTGAAACAGCGCTGGCCTGGCCGTCGGTCAGCAGGATGATCGTTTTCCGGTTGTTATTCCGTCTTGACAGTAATAGTTCTCGCGCCGCTTTGATGCCGTCGCTGATGTTGGTGTTGCCGTTTGCTGCTAGGCCGGCGATGCTGTTAAGAAGAGAATTAAGATCGTTGCCTGTAATATCCACCGTGGTCTGGCCGTAATCGTTAAAAGCAACGATTCCTGCACGGTCCCCTCTTTGCAGTACGGCGCGCGCCATGCCCCCGGCAACAAGGCGGGCATAAGCCAGTCGCAAGTCAAAACCCATGGAGCCACTAGTATCAATGCAAAAAACAAATTCAGTCTGCGTTTCCGGACGTTCTTTCAGGAAGACTTTCAGGTCGCTGTACCGGACATCGTTGAGTGATTTCTTGTTGCGGGCAACTTCTTTTAGTGTACGCCGGATCGCAATGTCCCGGAAAGTATCACCGGGACTGTAATGCCGGGTGTCGTTGGAACGAAACCCGGATTGCCTTTTATCGATCCGGTGCGAGCTTACGATGCTGTTTAAAATCCCGTCCCTCTCTAACAGTTGATCGAGGAGCAACTCCAGGGCCAGGCCGGTCAGCAGAAAGCCCGTACTCTTTTCGGTCGGCCGTATCAAGTCCTGCTGCCGTAGTCCGTCGATCACCCATTGCAGGGCGTGATAGTCTTTCTTGAACGGACTGAGTTGCACATGCTCCTGCGTGTCTTTCAGATGGTAATACACATACATCCGGTTAAAATTGATCTCTTTGTCCCAGATTCTGTCCTGGGCGTCCATCATTTCCATGATTGTATTGATGGTATCTTGCTTGGAGCGGCTTAACCGTGATTTGACGGCTGATTCCAACCGGTTCATCAGCGATTTTTTTTGCTGTTCGTAGTCCTCGTTGCTGATTCGTCCGTTGCGCAGTTGTTCCTCCAGGTCAGAGATGAGTGACATGATTGCTTTTTTCAACGCATGGTACTGTTGCTCCAGGTCACTGCCGTCGGTCAATTTGATATTATTTTTGTCCAGTGGTCCGGCCAGTTCCCTGGATTCCGGTACCACGGTAAAAGAGTCCTTTTTATCCTTTTCAAATGGACGTTGCTGTCGGCTGACTGGCGTCGTCTCGTCCGGTGTTTCCGGTACGACGTTTTCGATATCGGTTTCATTATCACTCGTGTTCTCCGTTCGGGCCGTGAAATGCATTCTAAACAGGACTTCTTTGACAACCTCATCGACAATCTGTTCGGCTGGTTTGCTGCCTCTGGTACGCAGGCGCGGTGGTAATGCCACTATTGCGGCTTTATGCACCGCATCAGCAGTAAGGCTGCCCTTGATGGCGGCCAGGCTGTCTGTTATTTCCTGCAAGGCCAGTGTTCCCCGGACACTCGGACCACCCGTGATATCCGGGTGGTGGCGCAGTCGGGACACGATTTCGATTAAAATCTGCGCGGTCTCACTCTTCATTGGCAGGCTGATCGTCCGGTTGATTGCCTCGGAAAAGAAACGCTCGAACTCTGTCTGGAGAGCGGAAAGGCGGCCGGTATCAATCCCGGGTTTTTCACTTATCTTCCCCCAGACATAAGACCCCTCAAATTCCTCATCGTCAAAAGCCGGTATATAGCCTTTTTTCTCATCCGCAGACAACTGGTCGGAAACTGCACGGATTGACTCTCCTCCGATAAAAGCTAGCAACCGCCCCGGCCGACCATCCGCTTCGCTACCGGCTGCCAGATCTTTGATACGGCTGGCGATGTACCGGGTTTTGTTAACGTTATCCTCTTTGCTGGTCGATCTGCCCGTAGCAACGAGCGGCAGATGGCGGTTCCAGCATTCAGCCAGAACCGCGACTGGGATTCTTCCGGGATGGAAAAACCCGTCGAAAGGAATTATTTCGGCGTACCTCAATGTTTCTAATTGGACCGAAAGTCCCACCGCGTAAACCATGCTGCAGACATAAAGTAGCGCTACGCTTAAGTCGAGGGCGGAGCAATCGATCGTCACCAGGTCTGGTTCCATCTTCGTAATAATCTCGGCGGGTTCTGCTCCGGGATAAGGTATCAGCGTAACATCGGAAGTATCGATCCTGGCAGACCCTCCCATCCCGTGTCGGGAATTCAGCAGACCTATAAAACGGCCCGCCAGGAGGCGCGCCGGCGGTAATGCGACCGGTTCCTCGAAGTGGCTGGAGATGGGTAACGGCGGATTGCCGAGAACACGGGCGTATAAATCGGTAAAAGCGGCGATGTCCCCTCCGTTACGCAATGCCCGCCTGAGATCATCCGTTGTTAACAAACAGTCGTACTCCACTTCTTCAGGTATATTTCTATTGTACTGGTTTGTACGCTGAATACAAAAGCGCAGCCCGCAAACCGGCATACTCCCGGTTCGCCGGGGTTGATTGCTTCCTATGGTATTTTGAAATCACTCTTTTTTGGTCTACAAAATTAAACATTCATTCTTACACTTTATTTGACAGTGGCGGATTCCCGATGTATATAATCATCGATCTTATATATCATCTTATATAAGAAACCGGCAAAGTTTCTGATCCGGTTAAAAATGATCTTGCGGGACTGTATTCGGTCAGGTGTTCAGGGACGGTTATTATTTAAGGTCGGAGTAAATGGAAAAGAGAGATGTCTTTCCGGATTGCACATTTGCTGTCTAGCACTCCTGTAATTATCTGTTTTCAATATTGCCGCGCAAATCCCGGTAATAGCATCATAATCTCCCTCAGGCCATTTGAGTATTAGAGGAAAGAGAGACTGGCTATGAGTTCGGAAACAATTTATGAAGTCCTCAATCCCTGGGCTGAAGTCGATCCCGTTCCCTTAAGAGGAATCTACCCGCGGCCGGATAATCTCGCCGGTAAGAAGATCGGCCTTTTTGCCAACTTTAAACGGGCGGCCAAACCCATGCTGGCTGAAGTGGCCAAACATCTTAACGCGCGCTTCCCCGGTATCGAAACGAGCCTGTTTGATTCCACCGCCGCTAATGTCGATGAGTCGCAGACCGGGAACCGGGCCCGTTTTCAGGAGTGGGCGCAGGGAGTAGATGCCGTCGTTGCCGCCGTCGGTGACTGAGGGTCCTGTACCAAGTTCGTTGTGTACAACGGCGTCGCAATCGAAGATTTTGGCACTCCGGTCGTGGTGCTGGTCAACACGGGCTTCGTCAATGACGCTCGTTCCGCCGCCTCCGGTAAAGGTATGCCGGGGGTTCGTATCGTGGCTGAACCGGTTCTCTGTGAATCGAATGATGCTGCAGATATCGAGGCAGGTATCGCCTCCGTGATGGAAGAGATCATATCAGCCTTGACCGGACCGCTGACCGCTGATGAAAAAGCGCCCCGTAAGGAAGTCGAGCAGCTCTCACGCCTTATCTTTAAAGGTAGTTACGATGAGGTAAACCGTTTCTATTACCGCCGGGGTTGGACCGACGGCTTGCCGATCGCCCCGCCGACTGAAGCCGCGGTGGCCGAAATGTTGACCGCTACCGATCTCCTGCCGGATCATCTCGTAACTAAAATTATCCCGCGTTTGGGCAAAGCCACCGTCGCGAAAATCGCCGTAAATGCAGTCATGGCCGGTTGTCTGCCGACCTATCTGCCGGTATTGATCGCCGCTGTCCAGGCGTTAATGGACAATCGTGCCCGGTTCGATACCTTCGAGGTCAGCACCGGTTCTTGGGCGCCTTTCTGGGCGATCAACGGCCCAATTCGTAATGATATCAATCTCAACTGTTCCTCCGGTTCGCTCAGCCCGGGGAATATTGCCAATGCCGCCATCGGCCGGGCGGTTGGTCTTATTGTTAAAAATATCGGCGGAGCGCGGAAAGCAATCGAAGATATGGGCGTCATCGGTAACCCGGGTAAATATACTCTGGTAATCGGCGAAAATGAAGAAGAAAGTCCCTGGGAGCCCTGGCATGTCGCTCACGGCTTCCGCAAAGAGGAAAACACCGTCACCACCTTTTTCCCCAATTCCTTTATTCAAACGATTCCCCATGACACCAATGCGCAGGGTATTGCCGATATCATGGCGGCTATGGCGCCCACGGCGATGTCCTGTTTTATCCTGAACCCCACCCATGCCCGGGTTCTTGCCCGTGACGGCTGGACCAGGCAGACACTGCTGGAGTACGTGACAAAGCAAGCCCGCCCTCCTTTTGTAATGCCGCGCCCCGCCCCCGCTGCGCCACCTCGGCCGCCCCTCACTCCTGATGATATAATGTTGATAGTGGGAGGTGGCCCCGGTGCTTTTATGGCTCTCTTGCGGAGTGCCGGCGGTATCGGCTTGCAAAATACCTTCGTCTCGCGAAAAATCGAACTGCCCGCTGCGTGGGATAAACTGGTCGGTAAATACCGGAATATGGTTCCGCTTCACGTCAGGTATTGAGCCTTTTAATTAAGGAGACATACAACCAGAACAGCTTTGAATAATAACCTGGATACCTAAGGAGAGCGCCAATGGAAGTTCTTCTAGTCGGGGACAACGAGAAAACTGCCGACGAAATCTCCATGTATCTCCGGATTCGCTATCCGGAGGTTTCGGTAATTAAAACCGCTGGTGCAATGAAAGTTGCCGACCAGTTAATGCACCTTCACTGCAACCTGATCATTGTGCATTCAATCACTTCAAACGCCGCTGTTGTTAATCTCGTAAAAACCGTTCGGCAGTTATCGGCATCACCTCTGCTGGTTCTGGGTGAAGGTGAAAATAGTGAAGAACGAGCCCTGGCTCTGGAAGCCGGTGCTGATGAATTCATCACCAAGCCTTACAGCTTGGTCGAATTTCTGGCTCGCTGTGCTGCCGTGTTGCGCCGCATGGGTTCGCACCATCGCACCGGGCGTATAGTCTCTTGTGATAGTCTGGAAATACACCTGGACCGCCGCGAAGTATTTCTTGCCGGTGCCCGGGTCCGGCTTACGCCGATTGAATATCAGATACTTGCCCGGTTAGCCCAGGTAAATGGCCATGTCGTCGACCCCGACGACCTTCTCGAACATGTCTGGGGTTCCGAATACCGGGGTGAATCCAGTTTATTGAAAACCTACATTTATCGCATCCGTCGTAAGTTGGAAGTGCAAAAGGGGGCCAATTTTATTGTCAATGAACGTGGCTTCGGGTACCGCTTGGCCCGGGAGCAATTAGTCTCTGAATTGGATTCTCCGGCCGCCTGAAGTTAAATCGTGAGGTGATGAGTATACGAAAAATAAACAATTAATTTTTCGATAAATGCCTCTAACACGCTTTCTGGTTCGTCTTAGCCCGAAAATAGGTTGTTGCCGAAATTGGGATCACTGTTAATGCAGGGGAAAGTATTTGTATTAATAACTTTAAAAATAAAGGAGGAGGGAAACGATGCAGCACAGAAAATTTATATGGGTCCTCATGAGCCTAGCAATAGCGCTGTCACTGGCACTCATCGGTTGTGGTGAGAAGCAACCGGCGACGACAACTACAACCGGGACAGCCACACCAACGCCCACGAAGACCACCGTAAGCCCCAAACCGGATACGACCAAGCCGGTATATGGTGGTAGCTTGTCTCTGGTACTGGGGGCTGAGCCTACATTCGATTTGTTGCAACTGGGGAAAGCCTGGCCTCACTTGCAAAGCCATGAATATCTCTGGGATGGTGACTGGACCAGGGGTAATGCCGGTGGTTACGGCTCTAAAGAGTTCTCTTGGTCGGAAAGTACCAATATCCCCGACCTCAATGTCGGTATGATCGCTGAAAAAATCACCTGGGAGGTCAATGCCGAAAAACAACAGGTCGTCACGACGATCAAGGTACGCGAGGGTGTTAAATATGCCCTTTACCCCGAAAGAGAAGCCAGTCGTCTCGTCGCCGGGCGGCAAGTTACCGCTGACGACGTCAAATTCTGCATGGATGAGTTTCACAATAACCCTGACTCGATGAACTTCAAGTTATTCCCGCAGACCCGCGGCCTTTATATTCAAAAGACCGGCCCCTGGGAGTTACAGATGACTCTTCCGTTTAAAGAACATCTCGCTGCTTCCATGCGCGTCCTCGGTCTCACTATTATTTACCCCCCTGAAGTCTATAAAAGATACGGGGCTGCCTTTAACGATCCAAAAAATGATGTCGGCACCGGTCCTTACATCATCACCGATTATGTCTCCGGTAGCATGGTGTCTTTGAAGCGTAATCCTAACTACTGGATGAAGAATCCCATTGGCCCTGGGAAAGGGGATCAACTGCCTTATATCGAAAACTTGAAATACTATATTCTTACCGACCTCTCCACCCGCGAAGCCGCCCTTCGTACTGCAAAGCTTGATAGGCTGGGTGGTTTCGATCCGGAAGCGACCGACCTGATGCGCAAAAGTGCCCCGAACCTGATAAGTGCGCCCGCCGCAACCTGGAGCATCGCCCCGGCTTACATGCGCACCGACAAAGCACCTTTTACTGATAAGCGGGTGCGCCGGGCACTGCTTATGGCCACTGATTTTAACACTATCAATAATAGTCTTTATCGGGGTCTCGGACAGATTCTGAGCTGGCCGACCTGGGATACAGTTGCCTATCGTGATATCTATCTGGGGTTGAATGATCCCGATTGCCCGGCATCGGTAAAAGAACTCTATACCTATAACCCGGAGAAAGCGAAAGCCCTCCTCACTGAAGCCGGTTTCCCAAGCGGGTTTAAAACCTCTATTGTTCTTACCAACGAAGAAAGGCAGATCGACTATTATTCGATCATCAAAGGGCAGTGGGCTAAAGTCGGCATCGATTTGACGCTGGAACCGAAAGAAGCCGGCTCCATCGTCCCGATTGCTTTCGCCGCCAGCTACGAACAACTGTTTGCCTTGTTCTATGCCCCGCCGTCTACCTGGCCGGAGCAAGCCAACTACTCCAATATCAACAACTGGGTAAACGCCGCCAAAGTCAACGACCCCTTTGTGGAACAAAAAGTTGCTGAGTCCCAATCAGCCGCAGTGACTGACTTCCGTGGGGCTATGAAGATCACCCGTGAGTTGATGAAGTATGTCCTCGACCAGGCTTACTGCATCCCCACCCCCCGCTACCCTCAGGATGTCATGTGGTGGCCGTGGCTGAAAGGTTACTCCGGTGAAATAAGCGTCGGTTATTTCTCTGGCGATTCCTGGGTGCGTTATATCTGGATTGACCAGGCGATGAAAAAATCGATGGGTCGCTAGGCTCGACTACCGGTTAAACACGGTCTTCAGTGAAACGCAACTTCGTTCCGGGCAGGCTGAAATGCCTGCCCGGTTCTTGTTTCGGTTCCTACTGTGAAAATAATCGGTTTTATGTTATTGTGAGGTTATTGCCAATCCTGGTGCAGGAGGAATTCGCTTGGACAAACATCCTGAAGAACTGTTCCACGAGAGAAGTAAGCGGATCCAGGACGCTATCGCTTTAAAACGCCCCGACCGCACCCCCTTTGCTCCCTTTGCCACTTTTTTCCCGGTCAAATATGCCGGGTTATCTTTTACCGAAGCGATGCACGATTACACCAGGCTGGCATCGGCGGTAAAAAAATTCATGGCCGATTTCCAACCGGATGCCCTTCCTGATACCTTCCGCATTTTGGCCTGGGCGCCGACTCTGGAAATTCTGGATTACAAACAATTGGTTTGGCCGGGTCACGGTGGTAAACCGGATGTCACTTACCAGTTTGTCGAAGGCGAATACATGAAAGTCGAGGAGTACGATACCTTCCTCGACGATCCCTCGGACTTTCTGCTGCGCCGCTTCTCCGGTCGTGCTTGGGGTACTCTCCAGCCGCTCGAGTGGCTACGGCCGCTGAGCTGGGCATGGTACACAAGAATGCCGTCGTTTGTCTCCGTTTTCGGGCGGCCTGAGGTGGCTGCCGCCCTGGAATCGCTGGTTAAAGCCGGACAGGAAGCTCAGCGCATGATCGCCGCCGCCACCGACCTTACCCGGGCTATGGAGGAACAGGGTTACCCCCGCCAGTTTGTGTCGTCTACGTATGCTCCTTTCGACTATATTGGCGATTTTTTCCGCGGTACCCGCGGCGTCATGCTCGATATGTTTCGCAATCCGCGCCAATTACTAGCCGCTATAGATAAGGTGCTGCCCTCGCTGGTCGAACAGGGCGTCTCGGTCGCCCGCACCTCCGGTGCCAACCGTGTTTTCATCCCGCTTCATAAAGGCCTCGACGGATTCATGTCCCCAGAACAGTTCCACACTTTTTATTGGCCGTCGTTAAAAAAGTTGATGTTGGCGTGCATCGAAGCCGGTTTGACTCCCAATCCCCTTTTCGAAGGCGATTGTACTTCCCGCCTGGAGATCATCAAGGACATTCCCAGAGGGAAGGCTGTCTATTGGTTCGAACGCACTAACCTCTTCAAAGCTAAAGCCGTCCTCGGTGATACCGTCTGTATCGAAGGCGGCCTTCCCGCATCATTGATGATCGGGGGGACTCCGGACCAGGTAAAAGCTCATTGCCGGAAGCTGATTGATGAAGTAGGTAAAGAAGGCGGTTTGATCATCAACGGCGATGTTGGTATCCCCGATGAGTCCCGGGTAGAAAACGTGCTCGCTTTGGCCGATTTCATTAAAACCTACCGCCCCTGAATCAGGTTTCCGGTCCTAACCCTTCCTGAATTAGATTGACAACTCGTGTATGATATGTTAGTATCATTAGCCCGGACATTCATACCCGGATATTCGGCGACTGTTTTCACATGGGAAAGCCCGTATTGGGATTAAAATTGCCGGGAATACCGGAGGGTGAGAGTAATTTCAGTTCTGTTGTCCTAGTTAATAATGCTTCAAAGTAGTGGGATTTTTAAAGAATACCACTGCTTACATGAGGGTAAAAAGAAAGGAGGAAT
>JBBITI010000049.1:0-19263 GCA_037440885.1 Dehalococcoidales bacterium
ATGAAGGTCGCTGACGCCTGTATCCGCGGCGTCGTGTGGTGACACGGCGCTATCTGGGAGCAGTTGCCCCAGTTAGCCGCGGTGGAGAAAGCCGGTATCCCTATGGTGCTCCTGATTTACGGCGACCAGGAAGAATGTTTCCGTCAATCTGCCCGCCTCGCCGGTGTCCCCCGGATGCGCACCGTTCATGTCTCGCGGACACTGCCCGGTCCTGAAGATGTTGACCGTTTTATCGGTTCGCTGATGGATGCCCTGGTGCGACCGCTAACGGATCAAGAAAAACAGCGGGGACGGTGGGAGGAGCCTGACCAAAGGTTTATCTTCACAGGGACTACCGAAGAGGCTATCGATTTCTTTTCCCGGACAGAAATCATCCCGTCCTTGCAGCATGCCCCCGTTTCCCGGTATACCAACGGGTTGCCGGTCTTGCCGCCGTCTGAGGAGCGGGTCAAACGTATGCTGGCAGGTACCAGCCGTAAACCGGACGAAATCATCACCTTTCAAACCGATCACCGTATCGATGATCGTTCCGTGCAAATGGGGCGTAGCGGCAAGAAAGGCGATCCCGTTTTGTTTTTACCCATGAAGAGGAAAGCGACGGTCGAAAAAGTCGCTGCCATCGGTGTCATGGCCGGCTGCCGGCCGGAACATATGCCGGTTCTCCTGGCAATGGCGGAAGCCGGCGGAGGTTGCAACGACGGGCGGGGTGGTGAATTTTATGTTATCGCCGGCCCGATCGCCCGCCAGATCGGCATGAACTTCGATGTCAATGTGATGGGGCCGGGCAATCCGGTCAACCGCTCTCTCGGCCATGCTGCCGAACTGATGTGGCGTAACTTCGGCGGCGAGATTCCTGCGGTTAACAATTGCGGCGTTCAGGGCAGCCCGCTACAAAACGTTATCCCGGAAAATCTGGAGGCTCTGCCGCCGGGGTGGCGGGGTTTGCATGAGGAATATGATTTCGATCGGAATGAAAATGTATTGATCTCCTTCCGCCCGAGCAGTCACGGACAAAACTGGCAGAGTTCACAGTTCTCCCCGGGTGGTTACCGGGCTTTCCAGAAGTCCGGTCACGGCGGAATTGCCCGCCGTCTCGGTGTCAAAGGCAAACCGGGTGCCAAGAACTGGGTGGAATACCTGTTGCCCGGCATGTGGACGGGCAGTGAAGGTGGCTTTACCTTTCTGATGCATCCCGAAATGGCGCAGCATCTCTATGAGGCCGGTTTCAAGACAAAAGATGAATTCTACGAATGGCTCTACCGGAAAAGCTTCATGCCGCTGTCTCAATACCGGACGCACTCCTGGCCTGACGTTTGGACCAACGCCTGGAACGGTATTGAAAGAGTCTCCGGGAAACACTGGAAGGAACTGCCTGACGATGCCCTGGTCCCGGCGATGGATGACCCTTATCAGAACTGCATCGTGGTGACCGGAGGCGGGGAAGAAGTATCGGTGTGGGGCGTCGGCCGTACCATGAATACCGACCCTGCATACAGCATCGATGCCTGGAAATAAAGATGCCCGGTTGCAAATATTGTCGCTCGATTACCGGATTGATTGCCGCACCGGTCGTTTGATGTACACACGGCACACCTCTGTCTCCCCTGCCGTTATACCTGTTCGGCATGGTGTCGTCTTGCAGGTTAACCGTATTCCATAGAGTTCAGTTTGGCGATGCCCCGCGTTTCAACCACATCTTGCGGTCCCGGATATCCCGATCGAAAAGCAACCGGTTGAACAGCAACACGTGCAGGGGGGTCTTGCTGGCAAACTCAGACCGCGGCGCAGTCAAACGACGTATGATCAAAATCAACAATAACGCGCCGTAACCGGCAACCAGGGGCACCGAACTGGCGATCTTAAACAGGCCGGGAAGAAACCAGCTCAACACCGGCATCAATATCAGGACGATCAAAGTACCCAGGGCAAACTGCCGGAACGGTGCAAACAGGAAATTGATTACCAGAAGCGTCAGAGCCAGCCAGGGTGTAAAGGAAAAGCACACTCCGAGGGTAGTCAGGACGCCGCGCCCCCCGCTGAAACGTAAAAAGATGGTCCAGTTATGCCCGCAGATGGCGGCCAGTCCAACCATGACTTGCTGGTACACCGGAAAACCAATCGCCCGGGCAAGATATACCGGTAAAGCCCCTTTCAAGACATCAAACAGGATTACGATGAGCGAACTCCAGCGAGAGCCGCTGGCTAAAGCATTGGTAACGCCGACATTACCGCTGCCGAAGCGGCGGATATCGATACCGCGCCGCCATTTGGCGATCAGAAAGGCAGAAGGCACGGAACCGAGGAGATAAGTTCCGATCAAAAGCAGCAAGAAGAAAAGAACATCTAACATGGCTCTCTCCGGAACTGCCCGTTTATACAGCGATAAATATAGCAGGTGTCATTCAGCATTTCTCCGTCCCCGGGCAATCAAATCCGCAGCCGATTTCAGGGGTACGCCGGCCTGTCCCATAGGAGTCTCATTCGCTTCATCCAAACCGTGAAAATCACTGCCGCCGGTAGCGATTAAAGCGTATTTCCGGGCCATATCTAGCAGTCGCGAGATCTGCGTTACCGGGTATGTCCCGTAATAGACTTCAATGCCGGCTAAACCTGTTTTTAACAGTTCCACTACCATCGTTTCCGGATCAGCAAGGGTAAAGGGGTGTGCCAGGACCGGAACCCCCTCGGCCTGGATAATTAACTCACAGGCTTCGCCCGGCGTCAACCTGGTACGTTCGACGTAAGCGGGATGTCCCTTCTTTCCGAAATACTGATCGAAAGCCTCTTTAAAAGAAGCGATATAGCCTTTTTCAAGTAGCGCCAGGGCGATATGCGGCCGGCCGATAGAATCGTTACCGGCGATTTCGACAACCCGTTCCCATGACAGGGGCATGCCGAGAGCTTCCAGTTTGGCGATCATTTTTTTGGCTCTGTCGTGACGGGACTCGCGCATCTCCCGGAGCCTTTCCAGCAACATTTGATTATTGTAATCGATAAAATATCCCAGGATATGGGCTTCGCCGCTGGCAACATCGGTATTGATCTCAACACCGGGGATCACGGTAAGTTTTGGGAAAGCACAGGCTGCCTCAAGGGCCGGAGCTATTCCGTCAACCGTATCATGGTCAGTGATTGCCAGGCAGGATATACCCGCCTTCACCGCCCGGGCAACAACTTCGGCGGGAGAATAACGACCGTCGGAGGCGCTGGTGTGGACGTGCAGGTCCACCAGGGGCATTCTAGGTTACCTCCCGGTAGATGCGCTCGTTTCTTTTTGCTTTTCCGCTATTTTCTTCAATATCAAGCAGGATTGCATTCAACATCACCCGGCCCTTGCCTACCGAAATGCGATGGGGGAGTGAGGTCAAGAAGTGATGCAGCACGGAGTCGACTTCATCGCCAATGATGGAATCGATGGGGCCGACCATGCCGATATCGGTCACGTAAGCAGTACCGCCCTGCAGAATCAGATTGTCGATCGTACCGACATGGGTATGAGTGCCCAGCACCGCGCTGACCCGGCCGTCAAGATACCTGCCCAGGGCAATCTTTTCCGAGGTGGCTTCGGCATGGAAATCAACAATGACGATGGGTGTATTCAGGTCGGGTAACAACTTGTCCATGGTTCGAAACGGACAATCGACGAAGTTATTCATAAAAGTCCGTCCGATGAGGCTGACGACAGCAACGCGGTTTTGCACCAGGTATCCCCGGCCGGGAGCGGCCGGGGGGTAGTTCAGCGGTCGCAAGATAGGCATCGGCCCGCTCAGGTAGGGCAGAATCTCTTTCTGCGCCCAGATATGGTTACCCGAGGTGAGGACATCGACCCCGGAATTGAGTAATTCCTCGGCGGTTTCCGGAGTAACCCCGAGACCGCCGGCAGCATTTTCAGCGTTCGCGATCACCAGGTCGAGGCTGAACTCGCTACGCAGCGGCATCACCAGTTGCTCGATTGCCTTACGGCCCGGTTTACCGACGATATCGCCGATGACCAGAATGTTCAAAACTGCACCATCCGGCAAACAATACAATAATCACGATAAAGCGGGGCAAACTAGCAGTTGCCCCGATTCTGTTTATTTGGCGTAATCAACCGCGCGCGTCTCGCGCAGTACGGTTACTTTTATCTGTCCCGGATATTCAAGACCTTCTTCTATCTTTTTTACTATGTCCCGGGCCAGCCGCATTGCTGCCAGGTCATCGATCTCCTCGGGTTTTACCATGATCCTGATCTCTCGGCCAGCTTGAATGGCGTAAGATTTTTCAACGCCTTTGAAGCCGTCGGCGATGTCTTCGAGTGCCTTGAGACGTTTCAAGTAGCTTTCTAGCGACTCGCGGCGTGCCCCCGGTCGAGCGCTCGATATAGCATCTGCGGCGGAAACGATAAAGCCCCAGAAACTGGTGTCGCCGGTTTCGAAATGGTGTTCGGCGATGCCCTTGATCACCTCCGGAGATTTGTCCCACTGCTTCACCAGATCGGCGCCGATCGCGGCATGAGTGCCTTCAACCTCGCGGTCGACCGCTTTTCCGATATCATGGAGCAGCCCCGCCCGTTTCGCCAGCGACACGTTAGCCCCCAGTTCGGAACCGATCATCCCGGCCAGGTGGGCTACTTCAATACTGTGCGACAGGGCATTTTGTCCGTAGCTGGTGCGGTATTTAAGCCGACCCAGCAAGCGTATCAGTTCCGGACGCAATCCCTGGACGCCAACCTGGTAAGCAGCTTGTTCGCCGGCGCTGTAGATGGTTGCTTCGACCTCCTCTTTGGTCTTGGCGACGACTTCTTCAATCCGGGTGGGATGGATACGCCCGTTGAGTATCAGCTTGTTCAGCGCCAGGCGGGCGATCTCGCGGCGGACGCCGTCGAAGCTGGACAGGGTAACCGCTTCCGGAGTATCGTCTACGATCAAGTCTACTCCGGTAGCCTGTTCCAGGGCCCGGATGTTGCGTCCTTCGCGTCCGATCAAGCGGCCTTTCATCTCATCGCTGGGAAGCGGAACCGTGACTACGGTGGATTCCGAAACTATCTCGGAGGCTGATCTCTGGATGGCCTGAATCAGGATTTCCTGGGCCCTTTTGTCTGATTCTTCTTTAAGCTTTTTCTCCCATTCAATAAGGCGCCGCGATGATTCCTCGTGGAGCTCCCCTTCAACCCTTTCCAAAAGCACCTTGCGTGCTTCGTCGGTGGTCATGCCGGATACGATTTCAAGCTGTTTGAGTTGTTTATCCTGCAGTCCGGCCAGTTCTGCCCTCAGGGTATCGATTCCTTTTTCCTTGTTGTTCAGGTTCCTCTCGCGCTGTTCCAGGCTCTCCAGTTTACGATCCAGGTTTTCTGACTTCGAAATGAGCCGGTTCTCCTGACGCTGGAGTTCACTGCGCCGCTGGCGGGCTTCATTTTCGTTGGCGGCCCGGGTTTTTTCAATTTCAGTTCTGGCTTCCCGGAGCAGTTCTTTTGCCTGTTCGCTGGCTTCGGCAATCGTACGAGAAGCTTTTCTCTGGGCAACCCGCAGTTGCCGGTTGATCAACATCCGCCGCGCAAAGAAAATAATAGCGCCCCCGGCGATCAGTCCGATAAAAAAGACAGATGCGAGTGCTACGTAATAAATTAATTCACCTAGTCCTGTTTGTGGCAAGATATCACCTCCCCTCCTTGAGGTTGGTTATTTTATATCAAAATCCGGATATCCGGTATTCGGCGCATCATCATTACCAATATCGTTCCAGACCCGCTTCAGTATGTTCTCAATTACGGCATAGCCGAAGCCGCGCCTCTGCAGAAAACTGCCCATCCGGCGGCGGAATTGAGTACGATCAACCCGGTGTAGATGCCGGGCGCGCTCCAGCGCCAGGCGGTAAGCGTTTTGTTCGTCATCGATCGTAGCGACTGCCGCTGCGATAACATCGCGGGCAACGCCCTTGCGGCGTAGTTCCAGGCTGGTAAGCTGCCTGGAGCGAGGGCTGAAAGAATTGCGATTCTCAGCCCAGAACCGGGCAAAATCCCGGTCATTGATCAGTCCTTGAGCTTGCAGTGCGGCGATGACTTTATTTTGAATATTACTGTCGAATCCTTGTGCCGTAAGCTTGGTTCTGATTTCGACAGTGCTGCGCGGCCGGATAGCGAGCAGCCGTCCGGCGGTATCGAGGCCGCGCTGGTAAAGATCGCGTTGAATCAATGATTCAGCTTCTTCGCGACTGAGATCGCGTTCAATTCGCAAACCTTCACCGGCAGCCAAAGCGGCTGATAAGCCGAAAGAAAAACCGTCTGCGAGTGTAATAACTACACGCCCTCGTTTTCTTAGTAAGGCGACGATTCTGCTCATGATAATCCTTAAAAAATCACAAAGCCGAGGCGGTCCGCCTCAGCTTTGTCAACTTATGCCTCCTGTCTCAACAGACTGCCCTTCAACTGAAGGGTCTAGTCACTCTGGGAATCTGGATCAGCGCTTGCTGAGGCTCTGATGCGCTGCTCAAGCTCCCAGGCGACATCCTGGTTTGCAACGAGGAATTGCCGGGCATTTTCCCGGCCCTGTCCCAGGCGAACATCGCCATACGAAAAGAAAGCGCCCGATTTTGTGATCAGCCCCAGCTCGATACCCAGATCGAGAATACAACCCTCCAGGCTGATGCCATGATCAAACATGATATCAAACTCGGCAGTTCTGAAGGGCGGTGCTACCTTATTTTTTACTACCCTGGCTTTCACCCGGTTTCCTACCACCATGTCGCCGTGTTTGATGGCTTCGGTGCGTCTGAGTTCTATCCTGACCGAGCTATAGAATTTCAGGGCACGTCCGCCGGGTGTTATTTCAGGATTGCCAAACACGATACCAACTTTCTCACGCAGCTGGTTAATAAAAATCACAGCAGTACCGGTCTTGCCGATGGCAGCAGCCAACTTGCGGAGTGCTTGCGACATGAGGCGGGCTTGCAGGGCGACGTGAGTATCCCCGATTTGACCTTCCAGTTCGGCTTGAGGCACCAGCGCAGCTACGCTATCTACAATAATAATTTCGACCGCGGCGCTCCGCACCAGGGCTTCCACTATTTCCAGGGCTTGTTCGCCGGTGTCGGGTTGCGATACCAGCATGTCTTCAACTTTGACACCGATGCGGTTGGCATAAGCCGGGTCTAAAGCATGTTCGACATCGATATAAGCAACGTAGCCGCCTTTCTTTTGTGCCTGGGCGATAGTATGCAGACCGAGCGTCGTTTTACCGGAAGATTCCGGACCGAAAATTTCAGTAATCCGACCACGGGGAATACCACCCACCCCCAGGGCGATGTCCAGGGATAGTGAACCGCTGGGTATGGTCTCCGTCGGTGTCGTCACCGCGGATTCACCCAGTTTCATAATTGCACCTTTACCAAATCGCTTTTCGATCTGGCTGATGGCTAAATCTAGCGCTTTTCCTTTTTCACTGGTCATTTTCAGCTAACATAATGATAACATACAAGGTATATCGAAGCAATGTGTTGCGTCAATAATTATGTAAATTATTCGCTGCCTCACCGGGTGTTAGGTAGCGTACGGAAGCTCTGACGAAGTATGACCGGAAATGTTGAGGTATCAAAGCTTGACACCCGGTTTGGCTTTTGCTACAGTACGCTTGTTCTATCAGGAGAAAGGCCGATAGTGGATATCGATAGCAAACTTAATACCCTGGCGGCAGCGGCCAAATTCGACATCTGCGGGTATTACGGCCCGAATGCCGAGCAACCTTCTCCATTAAAATTCATCTACCGCGCTACATTGCCGGGGGGAGGCTGCCGTTCTTTGTTCAAAGTCCTGCAGACGAACGTTTGCAATAATGACTGCGCTTATTGCGTCAACCAGGTGGGACGTGACTGCCCCCGGACCGGCTTCCTGCCGGATGAATTAGCCAATACTTTCATGGAGCTATACCGCAGGCACCTGGCGCAAGGTTTGTTCCTCAGTTCGGGCATCGCCGGCGATGCCACCAAAACGCAGGAAAAGATGGTCAACACCATCGAAATACTGCGGCATAAACATGGCTTTAAAGGCTATATCCATCTAAAAATCCTCCCCGGAGCGGATTTTTCGTCCGTTGAAGCCGGGTGTAAACTGGCTACGCGGGTATCCATCAACATGGAGGCCCCCACGGCGCATCATCTGGCCAAAATAAGTTCAAGAAAGAATATTTATAGCGGCATCATCGAGCCGATGCGGTGGGTGAAAAACATCATTTCCCACAACGAGGTTCTGGTTCCCGGCGGACAGACTACCCAGTTCGTCGTCGGCGCGGCAGACGAGACGGACCGGGATTTGTTACATACCAGCGAAGCGTTGTATAACGAGATCGGCATGCGGCGGATCTATTTCAGTGCTTTCCGTCCCGTCGGAAATTCCCGGCTGGAAGGGCACCGGGCCACCCCGCCCGTCCGCGAGCACCGTCTGTATCAGACCGACTGGTTACTGCGGGTGTACGGTTTCGCGCCGGGAGAACTGGAACTGGCTTTGAATGCCGAGGGCAATTTGCCGCTGGGAGTCGACCCCAAAGTCACGATCGCGAAAAAGAATCAGGGTAATTTTCCGCTGGATGTAAACAAGGCGAGCTATGAAGAATTGCTGCGGGTCCCCGGGATCGGACCGGTTTCCGCACAGCGTATCGTTGAAACGAGGCGGGAGCACAGCATCAATTCGGTAGCACAATTAAGAAAGATGAAGATCGTCACCAGGAGAGCAATGGCTTACCTCTGGTTCAAAGGCATGCTGGAATTCGAAAAGCAAGCCTCTTTTCTGGCAGACCTGGAATCTGCTGACAATACCGTCCCGGAACTGGCCGAAGCGGTCAAGTAGTATCTACATCCCCGTTTTAATCTTCTCGGTTAGGAGCGGTACCACTTTGAAAAGATCGCCGACAATCCCATAAGTTGCGATTTCAAAAATGGGTGCATTGGGATTGTTGTTAATCGCAACGATACATTCCGAAGTGCCCATGCCGGCCATGTGCTGTACCGAGCCCGAAATTCCGCACGCGATATATAGCTTGGGCCGGACGGTTTTACCGGTTTGACCGACCTGGTGCGCATATGGAATCCAGCCATCGTCCACCGGTGGACGTGACGAACCGACGGCGGCGCCGAGTACCTGTGCCAGCCCCTCAATCAACTTGAAATTTTCTGCTTTACCGAGGCCCCTGCCGCCGGAGACAATAATATCGGCATCCTCGATCTTGATTTTTTTACCGATGTTTTCAATAAAGCGGAGCAAACGGGTCTGAGAAGTAACGGCAGCTTTATTAAAATCCACGTTGATGATTTGCCCCTTCCGGCTGGGATCGGCAGTTCTCTTCTTGAAAACCCGGGGTCTTACCGTAGCCATTTGCGGCCGTTTCTGTTCGCAGATAATGGTAGCCATGAGATTACCGCCAAAAGCGGGGCGCGTTTGCAGGAGAAGGCGGCGTTCCATGTCGATATCCAGTGAGGTACAATCGGCAGTCAACCCGGTCTTGAGAATGGCAGCGACTTTGGGTATAAAAGCGCGGCCCAGGGAAGTGGCGCCCGCCAGCACGATCTCCGGTTTGTGAGAGCAGATAAGCTCTGCCATCTGGGCGGCATAAGCATCTTCCAGCGGTACGTTCAGGGCATCGGCATCGATCGAGTAAACTTTATCGGCACCGTGGGCGATGAGTGAAGCAATATCATTGACATTCTTTCCCAGGCACACAGCAGCCAGGTCCGTGTGCAGTGTATCCGCCAGTTCGCGGCCTCGCGCTAACAACTCATACGCCACACTCCTGAGCTTGCCGTTTCTCTGCTCGGCAAATACCCAGATGCCGGAGTAACCGCCAGACGAAATCTGGCTGGCCGGTGCTTTTGCTTCGATGATGATAGCGTCAAAAGCGCAAGCGTCCCGGCAAGCGCCGCACAGGGTACATCCTTCCTCTTTGATGCTGGCGATGTTATCGTTCACCTGGACAAGACCGAAGGGACAGGCCGCGATGCAAATACCGCATCCCGTGCATTTTGCTTTATCGACATGAATTGCCATAAATATTCCCCTTAGTATTGAAAGCTGGCGCCGGTTCTTTTATATTACCCGGGTCTCTTTCAGCTTATTGAACAGACTGCTCACTTGCTCTTCAAGGGCACCCTGCAGCATCTGGCCTTTACGAGTCCTTTCCGGTATGAATGTTTTTACCACCACGGTCGCTGATCCGGTAAGCCCGATATTCTCCTTCTCGGCTTCGATGTCAGCGGCGGTCCATGTCGGTATCTGGGCGGTCTTGGATTTGGTCATGCCGCGCAGCGAGAACAGGCGGGGAACGTTGATCTCCTTCGTTACCGTTATCAACGCCGGAAGTGTCGTTTCAATGATTTCGTGGCCGTCATCTACCATGCGTTGTACCCGGAGAACGCCATTGGTCGCTTCCTCGATTTTATTTACGTACGCGATGAACGGCAGGTTGAGCATCTGGGATAATTCCGGGCCCACCTGGCCCGTATCGCCGTCAAGGGTCTGACGACCGCATATCACCAGGTCGCAGGCTCCGATTTTCTTTATAGCCCGGGAAAGAGTGTAAGAAGTTGCCAGCGTATCGGATCCGGCGAACTCGCCATCGCTTACAAGGATCCCCTGGTCAGCGCCGACGCTGATCGCTTCGCGCAGCATGGCTACTGCCTGGGGAGGACCCATGGTGATGGCGGTTACGTTGCCGGTATACCTTTCGCGGAGCCGGACCGCTTCTTCCAAAGCATAGGTATCGAGGGGATTAAGGATAGCTGCCACGCCCTGGCGAACAAGCGTATTGGTCTGCGGGTCAATCTGTACTTGGGTCGTGCCGGGAACCTGTTTCAAACATACAACGATATTCATATTTACCGGCCCTTGCTCTTCCGGAGTTCCTGGCCGATGACATTACGCAAGACCTGGTTGGTTCCTTCATAGATCTGGGTTATCTTGGCATCCCGCATCATCTTTTCTGCCGGATAGTCCCGCATGAAACCGGCTCCGCCCATCACCTGGATGGCATCGGTCGTCACTTTCATCGCTACATCCGAGGCAAAAACCTTGGCCATGGCGGATTCCATGCTGACATTTTTCACGCCGGCATCCACAGTACGCGCCGCCGCATAGACGAGTGACCGGGCCGCTTCCACCTGGATGGCCATATCAGCCAGCAAATGCTGCACAGCCTGGATGGCAATGATAGGATGGCCGAACTGGATGCGCTGCTTGGCATAATTCACCGCGGTCTCCAGGGCACCCTGGGCGACACCGACAGCCTGGGCACCGATGCCCGGACGTGACTTGTCAAAAAGCTTCATGGTGATGATGAAACCCATCCCTTCCTTGTCTATTACGTTCGCGGATGGTACGAAACAGTCCTTGAATACCAGTTCCCGCGTTGCGGAAGCGCGGATACCGAGCTTCTTTTCTTTTTTGCCGAAGGTAAAACCGGGCGTGTCTTTTTCTACCAGCAGCGCGCTGGCGCCGCGTGCCCCTTTTGCCTTGTCCGTGAGGGCGATGACGGTATATAATTCGGCTTCGCCGCCGTTAGTGATGAATTGCTTTGTTCCGTTCAGCAGGTAACCGCCGGCGACTTTCGTGGCGGTCGTTTTGATTGAACCGGCATCACTTCCCGCGGTCGGTTCGGTTACCGCGAATGCAGCCAGTTTCCTCCCGGCAGCGATATCCGGCAGATACTTCTGTTTTTGTTCATGGCTGCCGAACTCGACGAGCGGAATGATCCCCAGGTCGACCGCTGCATAACTGACGGCGACACCGCTGCAAACTCGGCTTAATTCCTCGACCACCAGGCAGAGGTCCAGGCATCCGCCGCTCAGACCTTCGTATTCCTCCGGGATAAAAATGCGGAACATGTCGCTGTCGGCCAGTTCCTTGATGATCTCCCAGGGAAATTCCTCGGTTTCATCAAGGTGCGCTCGAACGGGCAGCACTTTCTCCTCGGCAATTTTACGGGCGAGGTCACGCACCATTTTCTGTTGCTCGTTCAAGAAATATTCCAAACTTGTGCCTCTCTTTTCCAGCTACTTAGGGAATAATATCGATTGACTTCAAAGTCCCGTATCGGCTTGATAGCAATTTTGCTTTCTGAGCAATAAATTATTATAGGGGTCTGCGCTTGACAGCGTCAAGATTGAGCATCTTGCATCAAGTATCCCGAAAGCCATTTCTGAACTGATTTTTGACATAATGGCTTTGCCCGCCTATAATAGGGGCAAATTGTCCTGAGGAGGCAACCGTGCCTGATAATGAACAGGATGTCCGTCAACTAAAAGAACGTTTAGATGTCCTTGACCGGCGCCTGGATAATATCGATTCCATGGTTACTGCGGTTGCCGAGCGAGTGATGAGCCGGCCTATTATCCTGAACGTTACCTGCCCACGCTGCGGTCGGGATATTGAAATATCCCTTATCGGAAATCATAAGCCAGCCCGCTAGCTCGATAATTACCCGCTGAAGTTGTTTAAATATTCCGCACAGTTGTCTTTTCTGCTGCGTGAGTTTTTGTGGAGATCGGATAATGATCAGAAGTTTCGAAGGGAAAATTCCCCGCATCGCCCCAACGGCGTTTGTCAGTGAGGCTGCTTATGTGGTTGGCGATGTCGAGATCGGCGATTACTCTTGTGTTATGCCGGGCGCGGTGATCCGGGGTGATCTGGGCAAGATTACCATCGGCCAGAATGTAGCCATCGAAGATAACTGCGTCATTCACTCCGGCAGACCGGCCATGCCGCCCGAAGCTGACGTGTTTATCGGCGATGCGGTGATTATGGGTCACGGCGCGGTCTCGAACTGCCGCCAGATCGGGGATCACGTGCTCATCGGCATGAACGCTACCATATTGCATGAAGTGGAAATCGGCGACCATTCGGTTATCGCTGCCGGCACCCTGATTAAAGAAAATACCGTCATCCCGCCCGGTTCGGTCGTCGCCGGTGTCCCGGGTAAAATCAAGGGCCAGATCGGACCGGAACATGATTACTGGTTTACTTCAAGCCCGGTGATATATCGCGATCTGGGACAGCGGTTTAAAAAAGAACGCCTGTGAACACCGTCACATCTTGTCCGGGGCAGTCATTCCCATCAGGTGCAGCGTTCTGGCCAGCACAATCTGCGTGGCTCGTACCAGCTTCAGACGGGCAACGGTAAGTGTTTCATCTTCACTTATCACCCGGCAGTCCCGGTAAAAAGCGTGGAATACGTTGGCAAGCTCTTTCGCAAAATAGGTCAAGTGATGCGGCTCATGAGCTTCCGCCGCTATCTCGATCAATTCCGGAAACAACGATAATTTCCGTATCAGGGTCAACTCCGATTCCGATGTTAGCAGGGAGACATCGCCGCTGGAGTAATCAATGTCTTCTTCTTTGGCTAACCGCAGTATACTGGCGATCCGGGCATGGGCATACTGAATGTAATATACCGGATTGTCAGCCGACTGCTTCTTGGCTAACTCCAGATCAAAGTCCATCTGGCTATCAGCCGTCTGGGAGAGGAAGAAGAAACGGCAGGCATCCGCCCCCACCTCTTCGATGACTTCACTCAAAGCGATCATATCTCCGGTGCGCTTGGATATTCTTACCAGCTCTTTTCCGCGGTGCATGGTTACCATCTGGTGAATAATAATCTCGATTCGCGAGGGATCGGTCCCGAGAGCGGCCACCGCAGCTTTTAACCGGGATACATGTCCCTGGTGATCAGCCCCCCAGATATCGATGACTCGGTCGAACTTACGCTCATTAAATTTGTTGTAATGATATGCGATATCAGCTCCGAAATAAGTCGGGGTGCCGTCGCTCCTGATAACGACGTTATCCTTGTCTTCGCCCAGGGCGGTCGAGACAAACCAGGTTGCATTGTCCCTCTTCGCAATATAACCGCCATCCTGCAGGATTTGCATCGACCGGTTGAATTGACCCTTTTCATATAATGTCCGTTCACTGAACCAGGCGTCGAAAGTGACACCGAGCAGGTCAAGGTCTTTTTTTATCCACGTCATGACTTTGGCCAGTCCGACCGCACCCAGGGCGGCTTTTCCCTCGTTCTCGGGCATCCTTTGAAACCGTTCACCTTCCTCCCCGGCGATTTGCCTGGCAAGGTCGATCATATATGTGCCGTGATAACCGTTTTCCGGCAGCGGAACATTGTTACCCAGGCACTGCTGATACCGGCAGTAAAGAGAATTGTAAAAGGCCTGCATCTGGTTCCCGGCGTCGTTAAAATAATATTCTTTTTCGACGGTATATCCCGCCGCAACCAGAATATTCGCCAGAGTGCTGCCCAGGACCGCACCGCGTCCGTGACCGACATGAAGCGGGCCGGTGGGATTAATACTTACAAACTCCAACTGGGTGCGGACACCGGTACCCAGGGTAATGTTGCCGTATTCTTCGCCCTTGTCGAGGACTGTTTTCACCAACCCGGTCAACCATTCTTTACTTACTTTAAAATTGATAAAACCGGGGAAAGCCGCGGTTATCGACTCAATTTCAGGCGGTTTCGGCATCAGATCCACAAGAATCTTCGCGATATCCATCGGCTTCATCCGGGTGATCCGGGCTAGTTTGAGCGGGAAGCTCGATGCATAATCACCGTGCTCCGGCTTTTGCGGGTGTTCCAGGTAAGTCTCGGGAAAACTGACTGATGGTAACCGCCCTGTTTCCCGGGCTGTGGTCGCTGCCCGGATGAGTTGCTCCACCAACCGCTGCTTCAAATCAAGAATATTAATACTGGCATCTCCATAATTTTGTTGAATGTTTTGAGTTTAGGATAAAACCGGGATCTGGTCAAATCAGCGGTGACATTAGTATGGTTTTCGATAAACTGTTACAATCGGATGGTAATGAACGACGCTTTACGATATACGCAATCATCAGATAAGTCTCAGGGGTTTGAGGTAGCCTGTAGTCGAAGACAGAGACGGGCAGGAGTGCTGAAAAATACTTTTTTACACGTGCCGCGGATAGGCCGGCGAACGGAAAACAAGCTGTGGCAGAGTGGATATTTATCCTGGGACGACTATATAGAGCGGTATGATTCCTGTCCGCTGCGGGCGATAAACCATGATACCGTATTGAGTAATCTTTTAGAATCAGACCAGGCACTCGATCACGGCAATGCCCGGTATTTCGGTGATGCTTTGCCTTCGGGTGACGGGTGGCGTCTTTATGCCGATTTCCGGGATGAAGCAGCTTTTGTTGATATTGAAACGACCGGTCTTTATCACACTTCGGATGCGATCACCGTGATTGGGCTGTTTGACGGAAAATCGGCAAAGGCTTTTGTCAAGGGGATAAATCTGGATGACTTTGCCGAAGAAGTCCGGAAATACGCGCTGCTGATCACTTTCAACGGAAAGCGTTTCGATATGCCCTTCATTCGCAGTGTCTTTGGTGAAATGCCGGTTGCTCAAGGGCATCTCGACCTGATGTATCCGTTAAGAAGGTTGGGCTACCACGGCGGACTGAAGTCGATCGAGAAACAGTTCGGCCTGGAAAGGGAAGGTTCATTGAAACAAATGGACGGCTATATTGCCGTGCTGCTCTGGAGAGAATACTGCCGGGGGAATCAAGCTGCCCTGGATACCCTGGTGCGCTATAACCTGGAAGATGTAGTTAACCTGCAATATCTGGCGGACATGGTCTATAACGAAGCATCCGCACGGTTACCGATCGCCGTCGAGCCTTTGCTGGAACCAAACAAATTCGTCCTGGACATGCCGTTCGATTCAGACCTGGTGGATTATTTTACAGACATGGTGCGAGAGCAGCGCAGCAATCATGAATTTTGAAAAGTAACCGGCGCTTAAACCAGTAACTGTTTTTCCAGCTTGGCGAATAGTGGCTTGTCGGCGCCGTTTGCCTGCAGGTAGTCTTTCATGGAGCCGTATTCTTTTCTGATGCCGTCCAGAAAGAATTGCATTAGCCCGGCGCTGGTGTCCCAGAAAAATTCCGGCAGGGTGTTGGCGTTGGGATCGTTTTTATCTTCGTTGATCCGGTGGCGCAGGGCAGCCATGAAAGGGTTGGACAGGGCATAGTCCGCGGCGATATCGATCTCAGAAACCTCCAGTGTCCCGAGGACGGCAGCGGCCAGGATGCTGGTGCGGTCTTTGCCGGCGAAACAGTGAAAGACCAGCGGCGCCCCATCCGATGCGGTGATCACTTGCAGAGCTTCGACTAATTTGGTACCAAAACCGGAAGACCGTACCATGTTGAGATACAGTTCGCCCATGTGCTTGATGCCCTGAAACTGGCGGTCGTTAGTCTCTTTTTTACCGCCGTCACTAACAAAGGAAACGTTCCGGTGGATGATATCCGGATGGGAAACCAGCCCCAAGCCCTGCCTGTCAATTTCGAATCTGCTGCGGAGATCGATGACCACCCTGATACCAAGTTCATGATGAAACCGGGCGAAGTCACCGGCGGTCATGTCCGCAAGGTTCCCGGAGCGGAATAACCGGCGCCAGGCTACTGTCTGGCCGTGGGCAGTCTGATAACCGCCGAGATCGCGGAAATTTTGGATTGATGCAAAGGGTATTTCTCGAGTGTAATCAGGCGTCATAACGATCATTTCTCCCGGGGAATCATACCAAAAATTGACATTCGGAGGTGTCCGGGTATTCTCTTCAGCGAGACTAACGGCTTATGATACCAGAAAGAAGGTTTTTTGTAATGCCCAGGGTGCGGTCGGTCTTCGCAATCGACGCAAATGGTTCGGTTTCGATTCCGGTCATAGCCCTGATAGCATCGATCGTTTCCGGAACGGTGATGGCTTCATTGTGTACCTGGAAAACCAGGTAAATCTCATCGTCATTCACCGTTAAAGCCTCTTCCCAGATGGCTACTTCCCAGAGATCGTTCCGGGGCCGGCCCAGGTCACGCATTAATTCGGTGACCGAGTTTAAGCCAACGATACCGTCCCGGGAACGTACAAAAACAATCCGCGGTTCCTCGCGGAGAGCCTGGCGCACTGCTTCTTCCGTCAAAGGCTTCGTGGTTTCGATCATAGCGTAGTGCAGATGACCGGAATTATGGGATGCGGTACCGGCCATGGTGACGATATTCAAATTTTTCATGATACTCCGGACGTCCGGACCCTGATGGCTGGGGAACTTCGTCTCCGGGACCATGGTATTTACAAGACCGGATTTGTGACTCTCCCAGGGATCAGTGGCGCGACGCATTAACACAGCGCGGGCTTTTTTGATCCAACCTCGGCGGTGCAGAGCATGCAGCACACGGCACAATCCGGTAGTGTTACAGGAGACAACCCTCACGAATTGCTTGTTGACTGCCTCGGTATAGTTTACCTGGGCGGTGAAAGAAACTCCGGTCAGCTCATGTTTTTCGCCGCCCTGGAAAACCGCCTTTATGCCGGCCTTTTCATAGGCTGGTTTGTTAGCGGCGCCGACACCGCGGGCCGTACAATCGACCATTATGTCGACGCTCTGGATCAAGTCGTCAAGCGAACCGGAAATCCCTGCCGGGGAGCAGGAGTGGATGGAAGAGCAGGAGTAAATCGGGTACTTTTTGGTTACAGCGACCTGGATACGGTAATCATAATGGTTGAAGGTGACGCCAACCAACATCATATCATCCTGGAGTGAAACCGCATCCGCCACCCGCTTGCCGATAACGCCATAACCGTTGATGCCGACTCTTATTTTCCCGGTCATGATATCTCTCCAACTACCTTAGAGTCTTTTGTGACGCAACTAACTACACCGGCAATAAACCGGCCAGGAACAAGGAGACGGTTGATACTGTTTAAGACTAGTCTTCGCGATAGTATTCAAGACCCAGGTGGGTGATCTGCTCGGCGCCCATCATCCAGCGCAGGGTATTTTTAAGTTTGGTTTGCTGGATGAACAGGTCATGCTCTGGATAAACCGCCGGGGCATGCTGCGGGCTTTTAAAGTAAAATGATAACCACTCCTGGATGCCGCTCATACCAGCCCTTTTTGCCAGGTCGACGAACAGGGCTAGATCAAGGAGCAGAGGCGCGGCGAGGGTAGAATCGGAACACAGGAAATTGATTTTGATCTGCATACGTCGGCCCAGCCAACCAAAGATATCGATGTTATCCCAGGCTTCTTTATTGTCACCACGCGGGGGATAATAGTTGATACGAACCTTGTGGTAAGTATTAGAGTAGAGATCAGGGTACAGTTGGGGTTGAAAAATATATTCCAGGGCTCCCAGTTTCGATTCTTCTTTAGTTTTGAAATTTTCCGGCTCGTCGAGGACTTCGCCGTCCCGGTTGCCGAGGATATTCGTGGAGAACCAGCCGTCGACACCGAGCATCCGGGCTTTTAACATGGGGGCAATCACCGTTTTAACCATAGTCTGCCCGGACTTGAAGTCCTTACCGCAGATTGGTATCTGGCGGTCGACCGCCAGTTTTTCCAATGCCGGGATATCGACGGTCAGGTTGGGCGCCCCGTTGACGAAGGGCACGTCCTCCATGAGCGCCGCATAGGCGTAAAGCATTGATGGGGCGATGCGGGGGTCATTTTCCATCAGACCGCTTACGAAACTGTCCATGTTCTGGTGTACGCCCGAAGCCTCGATATATTTTTCTGTAGAGGCTGCCCAGACCATCACCAGGCGATCGCATTTATTTTCTTTTTTAAACCGGCGGATATCTTCGCGGAGGAGTTCCACCGACTGCATCATGGTGCGCGCCCGTTTCACATTCGACCCTTTGATCCTTTTAACCCACTGGTTATCGAAGACGGCGGGCATCGGTTTGATGCCCTTCAAAAAATCGGCGATCGGTTCGATGTGCTGGTTTTGATCAAGGACGCCACATTTCACAGCGGCTTCATAAGCATTATCCGGGATGGGATCCCAGGCGCCGAAGACCAGTTGGTCGAGATTCGCCAGCGGGACAAAATCTTTGATTAATGGAGACCGGTTCTCGGTCCTCTTGCCGAGCCGGATAGTAGCCATCTGGGTAACCGAACCGAACGGTTTCCCGAGACCGCGCCGGAGATACTCGACTCCGGTGACGAACGTAGAACTGACGGCGCCAAGGCCAACCAGCAGTACGCCCAGAGTTCCAACGGCCGGAGCAATAACGGAAGGTTCGTTAGAGACAAAATCTTTCGGTTCCAAGGCAACACCTCTTTCACGTGCCAGCTTGATCAGTTTTTGATGCCACTGCGACGGGATCCGTCCGGTACTCGCCCAGTGTCCGATGGTACTCTGACGCCTACCAAGCAGGTTGGCCAGTGCCGATTGACCACCGAAGCGGCTGATAATCTGTTCTGCGGCAT
>JBBITI010000050.1:0-19123 GCA_037440885.1 Dehalococcoidales bacterium
ATCTGTCAATGGGTCATTTAGAGATTTTGCTTCAATAAGAAGAACCGCTCTATCTTCGATCTTGCATGCGTAATCGACAGATTTGCCGTCAATAGTAGGATATTCGGTTTGTACCTTGTCCCAATTACTTACATCCCATCCTAAAGCTTGAAGTAATGGATCTATGAAAATATTGCGAGTCGGAGTTTCCTTCAAATCGGAATTTTTATGTTTTTCCAATTTTGTTTTCATGATCTCGATACATGTTAATAGATCATTCATATCGTCTCCTTAAGTCGGAGTAACTTTTGGCCAGATTTTAACATCATTTTGGCTGATTATCAAAGAAATCGAAAGAAACGAGATGTCTTACAGACGTTTTGTGACCGAATTTAATGATGAGGTTAGTCCCTATTAGTGAGATAAAAGAAATACTAAAATAAGAGTCGACATAGAGTAAATGCATTGCTTGCAATGCAGGCTTGATTTGGTATAGATAGAATCTGCATCTAAAAGTCAGTACGACATCCCTATTGACCTTCTCGGAAGTCTCGCTTATCAGCCACTCGCGCCCGGTCGCAGCCTCCGGGATCAGGGTCAACAAAATCATTGAGAATCTGCAGGTAGGTTCTCTTGTAGTGGAGTGTATTCTCGGTCGTCCTGAAGGCGACGGGATGAACGATGACTTTTTTCGTGACTGCGGTGAAGGCATCAGCCATATCTGTTTTAATGTGCCCGACCCCGAAAAGGTGACCGCGGACCTGTTGGCGAAAGGTGCCGAAATCGTTATGAGTCTGGAACAGGACGGCAAGATCGTGGAAAATTACCTGGGTACGGCGAAACACGGTCGCATCTGGCTTTCGCTCCGGCCGTTACCGGAAAAGTGGCACCGGGACTGGCAGGCGCACCACCGGGCGCATCCCCTGGTGAGTGGCTGGAAATTCCGCGGGATGGCGGTGTCGGTTAAAGACCTGGACCAGGCGGTGGCGTATTACCAGCACCTGGGGATCGCCGAATTTAAATCCGAGTTTGTTCTGGATAGTTCTTCTCCCGGATTTAAAGTACACGGTCTTACCGGTTCTGTCGCCCGGGCGCGAGTCCGTAATGCTATGGTAGGGCCGGTAGTGTACGAGTTTGTGCAAACTCTGGAGAAAGAGACGACCTACGGCGCATTTTTAAGCCAGCGGTGCGACGGCGCCTGCAGCCTCGATTTTACCGTAAATGATCTGACGAATGAGACTGCCCGGCTGGTGTATCGCGGTATTCAGGTTGTACTCAGCGGGAGGCTGAATAACGGTGATGCTTTCGCCTGTTTCGATACCCGGAAAGTCGGCAATCTGATGGTGAAGCTGGTCCAGGAAAGCGGGAAATAGACCGGCAAGACCGGAAACCGCATGATTGCCAGTGTAATAATCCCCTTCCCGCGCCGGCGGGAATCCGGGACACCATTCTAGTTGTATTTCATGATGGGTATGATCAGTATTGAGTCTGCGGCCCGGCCTGCTCCGGCCAGTGCATTACCATCTCGTCGCTGTCATAACCCTGGTCGATGAAGATCATTCTTTTCAGGTCTTCCTCAGACACCATGTTTTTCAATGCTTTTTCAGTGTGGCTGGGATTCTGATTGATGGTTACGATGATAAAAGGACGGGTGACCTTCAAAATCCGCCAGGGGCCGTGGGCGAAATTGGCCGGAATGCACATGATCGTCGAACGAGTGACGATATGTTTTTCCATCTCCGGTCCCATGTGCATTTCGACTTCCGCCCCGAGGTCCCAGGGATTGTTCGGGTCCGTCCCCAGGTGAACGAATAGCTCCGGGTACTTGTGCGTGTGAGGCCCGTGAGATATCTCGCCCCACGCTTTCGTGCCGTAAGCTCCGTAAGGCTTATCGCCGACCCAGAAGATCTGGTATTCGTTACAACCCTCAAAAGTTTTACCATCCAGAAAACCGATCGTGGCATAAGGCCGGCTTGCCTGGATTTCCGCGCTGACTCCCGAGATAAACAGGTGATCGTATTTGTTGCCTGTCAATTGACCCCTCCATTAATTAAATTGAATGTAATAACCCTAAATCAATATTTGATATGTGTTAATTGATGTTAAAGAGGTGAACGCCGTGGCGCACAAGGAGAATGTCGATACCGATAAAGGCTAACGATAACTTTCAAACGGTCCCCCTTCGTTTCTGGCTGCTTTTACCGGGAAGTTTAGCCGGTTGAATCGGAGCAGTTATCGCTTGCGCATATTCCGGCGTTGTTGATATTTCCAGGAAAACGAATGGTTTTGCGATCTTAGTGACTTTCAACGGACAGTGTTTCAAGCCCGGTGGGATCGAGACGATCGTGGCGCTGGTGATAACATGCTCTTCTTTTTCCTCACCCAGAGAGATATGAATTTCCGCTCCCAGATCGTTGATATCCTCCGGGTTCCCGCCGATAAAACAAAGCAGTTCGTGAAAATCGTGGGCGTGGGTCTCCGGCGCTTCATAATAGTCATTGATGCAGTGATATCCCAGCGTGGTTCCGTTTTTAAATTCATTGTTGTGAGATGAGAGAGAGATTCCGGTCGTCCCCGGTTCGCCGCCCATATAAAACGGACCGCGAATGACGTGTCTCCAGTATTTTTTCGTCTCCAATCTGTTTACCTCCCTCCGTGAGATATAATATATTCGAATTATACAATAACAAACATTGGAACATTGAAACCCGTAGCGGTTGAAAAGAGCAGGCGGAGTAGTGTATTTTTAATATCTATTCTTAAATATTTGGAGGATGGGTGTGATCAGAGTTCTGGTGGGATACAAGGTGAAGCCAAAAGTTGACATACTCCCGCTGTTGCTGCAGATCAGGGCCAGTGAAATGACCTATCCTGGATTTGTTTCATTAGAAAATCTCCAGAATAGAGATGATGAGCATACGATTGTTGCTATGGACACCTGGGAGAAACTGTCCGATTGGAAGGCGTGGGAATCATCGACGGTACGGCAAAAAATCCTTGCCGATATGGCAGATAAACTTACCGAACCGCCAAAGGTGACAGTCTATACCATCATGCCTACCGTGGGCTGGTTTATACGATAAACGGAATAAAGATGACAGTTGTTTGCAACCGCCGGCGAATTCGGACTATTTTTCCGGGCTGATATTCCTCGTTAGAATAATGATGGGAGGTTGTAGCTTGAAATTCAGTGGTGCGACTATGGGGGTTATTGCAATCGTTCTTGGCATCCTGGTGCTGGTGTTACCCGATCTTATCCGGTGGTTTGTCGGCGTCGGTCTGATTGTCCTGGGGGTTCTGGCTCTTGTAAAGAAATAACCTGGTGCCGGTATTCGTCCGAATGGAATTTTGACTTAAAGGTCTGGCTGACCCGGCCAGACCTTTAAGTTGTTACCTAACCGTAACTTATTTACCGCCTTAGTAACTATTTTGTAACAACTGTATTGTAAACTGTTAAGGTTTTGCCGGGAAATATCTCCCGGCAAAATAATTCTCAAGATAACTAAGGTGGTATTAATGGCTAGATGGAAACTCAAAGGTTGCCCTCGTTGTAAGGGTGACCTGCTCGTAGAACGCACCGGTGAAAAATGGGATGAATACTGCTTGCAATGCGGTTACCGGCGCGACTTGAAAGTTGTCTTACCCGCGGCATTGTTACCCGATGGCCTTACGCCTGCTGCTGCAAAGAGTGAAGTCGCTGATTAGAAGCAAAGCGGCTTGAATTTGGTCGTATTGATTGGCTGATTGTCCTGTGGTATGATATTAGATAACTGGTTTAGTCGGGTTGTCTCTCACTGAGTCAACATTCATAAATGTCCTCACAGGTGGATGACCGGAACTCTAACCAAATTTGAAGAAGGAGGTCATCCAATGGCTTTCGAAGAAAAAACGCTGACTTGTACGGATTGCGGTGCGAATTTTGCGTTCACCGTGGAAGAGCAGGAACTGTTCAAGACCAAGGGTTATACTAATGAGCCCAAGCGGTGTCCGTCTTGCCGCGAAGCACGTAAAGCACAGCAAAACACGAATCGTAGCAGCAACTTTGGCAGTTACGGCAACCGCAGCGGCTATACTTCAGCTAGACGGGATATGTTCCCCGCGAAATGCGCTGAATGTGGTAGAGATACCCAGGTTCCTTTCCAACCGCGCAACGACCGGCCCGTATATTGTTCGGACTGTTATCGCAAGATCAAACCTGCCAGGTAGTCGAACATAGTAAAAAAAAGCCGGGCGCATAACCCGGCTTTTTTATTTTTTGAATCTGCATTCAGGAATATGATTCTTTGTGTCGCCAGATGCTGCCGCTAGAATTCACCCTGCTGCAACTCAATGGATACTCCGTCCGGTGTTTTTAGAAAAGAGATCTGAAAGTCCGGCCTTATTTGCGTCCTTTCCATAGTAAAGGCGACCCCTTGCGATTGTAACTCGGCGACCGCTTTTTCGATGTCGTTGGTTCTGATACCAAAATGATCGAGCGACGGTTTGTCTGCCTCTCCCGAGCGCCGTTCAGCAACCAGTATTTTGGTGTCACCGATCCAGACGGTGACTTTTTTCCTTCCTCCCGGCATTTCCTCGATAACTTTCCGCGCTGCGAACTTTTTCTCATAAAACTCTGCGGTTTTCACCGGGTCCGAGCTTGCCAGATGGATGTGATCGAAAGTGTACTCCGGCATGTGTCCCTCCTCCGTTTTTGTTGGCCTAATCGTAAAGGTAGGGGTTAGTTCTGTCAAATACCAGCCTCACCAGAAACAGCTTATCCATGTATAATACGGGGTAGGAGTCATCTTAATAACAATGTACCGCTGGAAGGCGGCAGGAGGTAATAAAATGGCGGTCTATGTCATGCTCACAACCTTAACCGATGAGGGCCGGAAAACTCTGAAGCAAAATCCCAAGCGGCTGATAGAAGTCAACAAGGAAGTCGAAGCGATGGGTGTGAAGATACTCGCCCAATATGCTTTGCTGGGGCCTTATGACTTTATCAACATCCTCGAAGCTGCTGGCAATACAACGATCTCCAAGGTGGCGCTGGAATTGGGCTCGCGCGGCACTATCCAGACATTTACTATGGCGGCTATCCCGATTGATGAAGTGGTCGGTAACCGTTAATACTTTTATCAACCGGGGAAATTACAAAACAAGCATTACAGGGAAGATTGCCTTGCCCATAGGCTTATTTTAGTTGACATATCTATTTTCAAGTGTTATGCTTCTGAATTAGTCATGGTCACGCGTAATCAGTATTACTATTACTATTACTATCAACCGGCTTCCGATTGGGGGCTGATTCTCCTTCGAGCGTGACACGCAAAATTTAAGAATAGAAGCCCCCGCAAGGGGGCTTTTTTGTTTTAGCCCTGGCTGAACGAAATTCGGAGAATACAGATATGCAGGATGAGACCAAAATATACAAGACTACTACATGGTCGGCTGGCCCCGGCTGTCACGGCGGTTGCGGGGTACTGGCCCATATCAAGAACGGTAAGCTGGTTAAAATAGAAGGGGATCCTGACCATCCCTGGAACCAGGGCCGGCTCTGTTCGCGCTGCCTCGCGATGACTCAGTATGCCTATCATCCCGAACGCCTTACCCGGCCACTGAAAAGAATCGGCGCCCGCGGTGCAGGTAAATGGCAGGAGATATCCTGGGATGAAGCCTTCGATCTGATTGAAAAAAAGATGGGCAAAATCCGGGATGACTACGGCCCGGAAAGCGTTATTTTCAGCATGGGGACCGGTCGCGATATTGGAGCCTGGATCTGTCTTCTGGCTTATGCCTACGGCAGCCCCAATGTGATGTTCGCCCTTAGCGGCGTTGCTTGCTACAGCCCCCGGATCGCCGCCGTGGAAACGATGCAGGGTGATTATTGTATCATCGATGCCGCCCAGTGGTTCCCCAAACGCTACGACGATCCCCGTTATCAGGTCCCGGAATGTATTCTTGTCTGGGGTTACAATATTCCCGGCTCCTGCCCGGATAATGTCTTCGGCCACTGGATCATCGACCTGATGAAAAAAGGCTCTAAGATAATCGCCATTGACCCGCGCCTGTCCTGGTTTGCCTCCCGTTCCAAACACTGGCTGCAACTCCGCCCCGGTACCGACGGCGCGATCGCCATGGGTTTTTTGAATGTCATTATCAACGAAAAGCTGTACGATACGGCTTTCGTTTCCCGGTGGACCAATGCCGCCCACCTTGTCCGCCTTGATTCCGGGAAATTGCTTAGGGAGAGCGATATCTCCGCCGGCGGTTCCCGGGATAATTTCATTGTCTGGGATGCGGCGACACGACAACCGGTCGTGTGGGATTCGGCGACGGCTTCATATAACGACCCTGCAATAAAACCGGCTCTTGAGGGAGAATTTACTGTTTCTCTGGTTGATGGTACCGCAGTCAAAGCTCGAACCGTCTGGGACCGTTTTTGTTCAAATGTGAATGAATACCCGGTAGACAGGGTGTCCCGAATTTCCTGGGTTCCTGAGAAGGAAATAATTGAAGCCGCCCGTTTCTATGCCCGCAGTAAACCAGCGGTGATTCACTGGGGCGTTCCTATCGATATGACCCCTGCGGTCACGCCTACCGTCCAGGCGATCAACGCCCTATGGTGTATTACCGGAAATCTCGATGTTCCCGGTGGTAACGTCATCTCCCGTTATGCCTTCGATGCGGTAGCTTATGCTTTGCCGGGTGCGAAAGGCGCTATCAAGCTGGAGTCGAAGGAGATAGACAAAAAACGCATCGGAGTGGATCAGTATGGCCCGTTGAGCAAATTCATCTGGCGAGCGCAACCTGACCGCGTTATCGACCAGATTTTCAGCGAAAAACCGTATCCGATCAAGGGTATGTGGATTCAAGCCTGTAATCCGGTAGCCGGCATCGGTCTCGACCCAAAAAAGTGGGTTGAAGCGATCAAAAAACTGGATTTTGTTGTTGCGGTTGATTTATTTCATACCCCGACCACCCAGATCGCTGACATCGTATTACCGGCAGGCACTTTTTTGGAGAAGGACACCTTCCGTACCTGGTGGATACCCCTCCAGAGCATTAATAAAGTCATGACCGTCGGAGAATGCAAACCGGATATCGAGATCAACTTTGAACTGGCAAAACGGTTCAACCCCGGTTTGCAATGGGACCGGATTGAGGATATGTTCAACGAAATCCTGGAACCTTCCGGGTTGACTTTTGCTGAATTGCAGAAACAGGGTTGGGCTTTCCCCCCCGAAGACCACCCCAGCCACCCTTATCGGCGGTATGAAAAAGGGAAACTTCGACCCGACGGGCGTCCCGGTTTCCAGACGAATTCGGGATTAGTGGAGCTTCATTCTACCTTGCGCGAAGAATGGGGCCTGGAACCGCTGCCGGATTATGAGGAACCGCCTTTTACTCCGGTGACGCAACCCGATCGGCTGAAGGAGTATCCCTTGATTTTATCTACCGGCCGCCGTTCTCCGGTTTTTTTCCATTCCGAACACCGGAATATTCCCTGGTTGCGGACACTCGATCCTGACCCACTGGTGGAGATCCATCCGCAAACTGCAAAGTCGATCGGTATTGGCGATGGAGAGTGGGTCTGGGTGGAAAACTGGATGGGACGCGCTAAATTTAAATCCAGGGTTACACCGGTAGTCCCTGAATGGATGGTCATGGCGGTGCATGGCTGGTGGTACCCGGAAAAAGAGGGTGCTGAACCTTCGCTGTATGGTGTCTGGGAATCAAATATCAGCCAGTTGATACCGATGGGTGCCCATGGTAAAGATGGCCTGGGAGCTCCCGTTAAGCATTCGTTGTGCAAGGTTTACAAGGTTACGGAATAATCTGGTGAATCTGAAAAATAAATCATGACGGTTAGGTAATAATATGGCAGCAGAAGATAGAAATGCCCTGTTAATCGATTACGAGTATTGTACTGGTTGCCTTGCCTGCACCGTCGCTTGCCAGCAGGAACACGGCTGGGAAGCGGGGATGAGCGGGATGAAGGTTATCGAAGTCGTCCAGACTCTGCCAAAGGACAAGGCGTATCTTAACTTTATCCCATTCCCCACCGAACTCTGTGTTCTCTGTGCTTCCCGGACCCGGAAGGGACTGCAAACCGCCTGTGAGCAGCATTGCATGGCCCGGGTAATCAAACACGGTAAAGTATCAGAACTGACGCAAGAGGCGAGTTCAAAACCTCGCATGGTTCTGTGGGTTCCCAAATAATCGCGAAGATTGGACTGGTCGGTCAGATATGAAGGCAAGCCCCGACGTCGGGGCTTGCCTTCATATTTTTTGTTCGCTGTTTGGCTTTACTGTGCCGCCGGCATGGTCGTTAAGACCGTCGAGCAACTTACTACCAATCCGGTTATCCCGATCAGGATCGCCGCCAGGATACCTAGAGCGATCTTCGGTTTACCAGCAAGGGCAAATATGGCGCAGGTAATCAGGGCCAGAACAGTAAAAAAGACGGTGCCCATCCATATCAATTCGCCCCCTTCCCCCGCCCGCGCCACAATCAAGAAAAACAAAGTCAGAAAAGGGACAACTGCGATTCCCAGCGTAACCAGAAACTCGGTCCATCTTTTTGGCGGGTTGCGCCACCGGTTGTTTTCACTATGTTGCATCTTTTTCCTTACTTGACATAATCATTCATTTTGCTAATACACCGGCATCCCCCGGTAGCGGTACTCCCTGCTTCGACAACTGTGCCTGTAAAGTGTGATAATTGACTTTTCGCACGCTTATTCCCTGTTTGACCGCTATTGCCGCGGCGGTACCCGCAGCTTCACCTATCGCAGCGCAATGCGGTATCAGGTTGCAGGCGTCGTTTGCCGGGGCATCGGAAGAAAATGAGCGTCCCGCCACCAGCAATCCCTCGATCTTTTTGGGTACCAGGCTGCGGTAGGGTATTTGTACCAGTCCCCGGTCCTGCCCTGCCCCTACCGGAGCGAAGGCAGTTATCACATCCTCGTACTTTTTCCCGGCTAGGATATCCGCAGAGGTTACGGTACATTCACCCACTACCCGGCGGCCGCCCCGTGTCCCTGTCTGCGAGGCGGTGTCGTGAATGAAGGCGTTCTGGAATCCGGGTACCTGGCTTTTAAGGTATTCCAGCGCGGGCAGCATCGCCCGCCGTACCATGATTTCGACCTTTGTCAGGTCTTCCACGTTCATTGCACTGACATTCGGGATCCAGTTGTTCATCCAGACAACATCATTCCGCGGCGTCGGCAGCGGCAGGAAACGCATTCCCCCGGCTTTGGCTACGCCTGCCATCAGCTCGTTGTATTTTTCCGGGTTTCCTTCGCGAAAGTCAGCGCTTTTGTTAAAATCAACACCGCCGATGCGAAACACGAGCGCTAATTGCGAACTGCGAATTTTAGGATCCCAGTCGTCGGCAAATTCGGCACCCGCTGAAGGCAACAGGTCCCCGTCGCCGGTGCCATCGATGATGATTTTCCCCAGTATCGCCTGACGACCTGATTTGCTTTCGAAAATAACCCCTTTTACTGTATCATCGGCGACGATTGCCCTGGTTCCCCAGGAATGCAGGAATAACTTTATCCCGGCTGCTTCTACCATGTCGTTCAAAACACATTTCAACAATTCCGGGTCTACCCAGGCTGTCTGCCGTATTCGTCCTCCCACCACCGTCCCCACATACCGCTGCCATCGGGCGCACTCTGCTTTATCATCGGAACCGAGCAGTTCCCGCGGCGGGTGCAGCGTGCCGCCGATCTTGTCCAGCCGGTCCAGCCATTCCTGGCAGAGACCGGCGATCTGCTGCTCTTTGGAGCCGTCGCTCATATGCGGGATCTGGATCACGATACCGCCGGTGGCCATCCCTCCCAGGTGACCGTATCTTTCAATGAGGACGGTTTTCGCTCCGTTCCGCGCTGCCGCTACCGCAGCCGAATGCCCGCCCGGCCCCCCGCCGACCACTACCACGTCGGCTTCATAACAGACCTTCAATTCTCTCGATGGTTCGATAATCCTCCGGTTATCGGTATTCATTTAATTCCTCCCGCTGAATACTTAGCTATCTAGTTTTACACCCGGCAGAGGGACACCCTGACGCACCAGTTGTGCTTGCAAAACGGTATAATCGATGTTCCGGGGTTCAATATTTTGTTTGACCGCCAACGCCGCTGCCGTCCCGGCTGCTTCCCCGAGTGCAATACAGTGCGGAATCCAGTTGAACATGTCGTTGGTCGGTGCATCCGAGGCAAAACAACGGCTCCCCACCAGCAGGCCGTTCATTGTTCGCGGTACCAGGGCGCGATAGGGTATGTGTACCCGCGGCTGTTTTTCTACCGGCCCCAACGGCGGAAATACCGCGATCGTATCCGCGTAAGATTGCCCGTTATGCACGTCGTCGATCGTGATATTATGTTCTCCGGTCAGTCTGCGACTGCCCCTCGTCCCCACCTGGGAGGCGCTATCCATGATAAAGCAGTCCTCGAAACCGGGCATTTTTCTTTTTAAAAATTCATGCCCTTGCAGCATCATCTTGCGCACGTTTACTTCGATATGTGTCAGATCCTCGACATTTGTTGCGCTCAGGCCGCTGATCCAGTTGTTCATCCAGACGATATCATTTCGATGGCTGGCAATCGGCGCGAACCTTGTGCCCGCCGCCGCCGTGAATTCTCTCATCATTTCTTCATGTTGTTGCGGCGCTTTTTCCTGGAATGCGCAGTATTTATCGAAATCTACTTTACCCAGCCGGAAGACCAGGGCTAACTGGGAACTTCTCAGTTTCCGGTCGATTACGCCGTCATAGGCCGCCCCTGAACTGACGACGATATCACCGTCGCCGGTACCGTCAATCACTACCTTCGCCAGGACTGCCTGCCGGCCGGACTTGCTTTCGAAAATGACACCCTTGACTGCTCCGTCCTTAACGATTGCTCGCGTTCCCCATGAATGCAGGAATAATTTGACCCCTGCGCCTTCTACCATATCATTCAACATGCACTTCAGCAATTCCGGGTCAACGCATGCTGTATGCCTGACCTTGCCGCCGATAACAGCGAATGCCACCCGCCGCCATCTTGCCACCGTCTTCTCGTCGCTGGCGCCCCATTCTTCCCGGTTCGGGTGCAATGCGCCGCCCCGTACATCAAGGCGGTCGATCCATTCCTGGCACAATCCGGCAATCAACTGCTCCTTTGTCCCGTCGCTCAGGTGCGGTATCAGGATAACCAGTCCGCCGGTGGCCATCCCGCCGAGGTGGCCGTATCGTTCGATGAGCACCGTCTTTGCGCCGTTCCTGGCGGCGGCAACTGCCGCAGAATGCCCGCCCGGCCCCCCACCCACGACCGCTACGTCCGCTTCATAACGGACCGGTATCTCCTGAGACGGTTCCCGGATCGTGCGCGCGGTTTGTTCGATCATGGTTCACTCCTGCTGCAACTCTACACAATAAACAATAAATGCCGGAGATTGTCAAAAAAATTCAAAGCGCCTGACAAATGAACTTTTCAAGTATAATGCAAAGGAATTGAGGGAAACAATGATTTATGGAATATTGCTGGGTATTCCCTTGATTGAACTGTGTTTTAACGTAATGCAAGATAAAAGCGGTTATGTGAATTTGGCTGCCTGAAGTACTTCAGGCGGTTGGAAACTGTCATTTTCGTATCGAGCTTTTCGTATTCCTTTTAGATAACCTGGTGCCGAAGGTCGGACTCGAACCGACACGGAGGTCGCCCTCCAACAGTTTTTGAGACTGCCGCGTCTGCCATTTCGCCACTTCGGCCTGTTTATTGCTTCAGGTTCCGGTAATCGAGAGGATTTCTTCAATCATTGTCCCGGATGTATCATAATTGTCTGCTCATGGTGCCGAGGCGGAGATTTGAACTCCGACGAGCTGTTCGCTCACCACCCCCTCAAGATGGCGTGTCTACCAGATTCCACCACCTCGGCGAGCTGGCAGGAGTGGCAGGATTCGAACCCGCGACATGCGGTTTTGGAGACCGCTGCTCTACCAACTGAGCTACACTCCTTTGTATTTGATGCTTTCACCGGGTGTCTCAGCATCCTCTAAATTATATGCGAAGAGGTACCGATTGTAAATGTTGCCGTGCGGTGTGTGCCGGACGTCTCCAAAGAACAAGAGAGAGCGGCGACCGCTCTCCCTTGTTCTTTGGAATTGTTTATCTTGCTAGGGTTTTATTTTCCCATCGATTTCTTCAGTGTCTGGTCGATCCAGGCGTACTGGTAGAACGGTGCCGAAGCTTCTCCGTGATAGTTCTTCAACCATGGCCACCAGAAAGTATACTGGTAAGGCTGTGGTTGTTCGATGTACCAGGCATTCTCCAGCACGTACGGCATAAGGTCGCGGATGATTTTATCCGCCCCGGCCGGATTCGAGAAAGCGATGCTGGTAACTTTTTCATAAGCTGCCTGGATTATCGGTTCGGTACCCGGTGGGTCGTTGACATGGCTCTGGTTGGCAAACTGGGTGCCCCACATCGAGCCGAAATACAGGTATACCGGGAAGATGCCCCACTGCAATCCGAAGAACATGTCCTTGTTGCCGCGGCCAAACCAGTAACCGACATAAACGCCGAATTCTTTCTGCTGTATTTCCAGATTGACATTGACTTTGGCCCACATCGACTGGAATACCGAGAGGACGTCAACGTGTGACTGGTCGGCGTTGCAGATAACCTGGCACTTGAATCCGTTAGGATAACCGGCTTCAGCCAGCAGTTTCTTCGCTTTTTCCGGATTGAAGCTGTACAGTTCCCGGACCTCCGCTGGCAGTTCGTTCATCGGCATGTATGCCCTGGTGAATGTCTTGTTTAACGGGTAAACCAGAATTTCGGCATCACCGCCGTAAAGCACGTTCGCCATCCCCTTGAAATCGGTGGCCAGCATCAGCGCTTGCCTGACACGCTTGTCCTTGTAAGGCAGTTCCTGTAAATCTTGCCTCATCGCGATGCAGTTCACCGGGCCGGGGAGGAATTTGTAATGATTGAGTTGCGGCGTGGTTAAAAACAGGCTCTTGGCATCGTCAGCCGTGACTTGTGACATCAGTTCGGCTTTGCCGGTGCGTAAAGCCGATAAGCGAGTCGACAGGTCGGGAAGAATGATCATTTTTAACTCATCGACATAAGGCAACTGTGTGCCTTTCCCCGGACCGATGGGATTTTTCCCCCAGAAGTTCGGGTTTTTGATCATTGTGAGCTGGCTGCCCGGAACAAAGTCATCGATCATGAAGGCTCCGGTACCGACATTGTTTTTCCAGTCTTGTATATTTCCGTATTTTTTCCACAATTCTGGCGGAAATACAAAATGGTAACCACCGCCATGGGCTAGCCAGTGCCACATTCGCATTTGATCTGGAATAGCCTCTTTCATGTTAAAGGTGACTTCCCATGGTCCGGTCTTGGTTACACGGATCAAGGGTACGGTTTTCGGGTAGGAAGCTTTGATAAAGGCATTGGGGTGATTCAGGAACATATCCATGTTTTCCACCCAGTCATCAGCGGTCATTTCCCGTCCGCCAACCAGCTTGCTCGCTTCCCGTTTGGGGTTAAGACCGTAATGTACTCCCTTGCGTACTTTGAAGACCATTACCCCGGGTTCCGGATAACTCACGCTTTCTGCCAGGTACGGCCAGAAATCATCCAGGCCTGCTCCCGGATTCATCCAGTCGACTTTCCCGCTTCCAGCAAAACCCTTCGTCCAGTCCATCTGGATCCATTGTTCATTGGTAAGCCAGCCGATCGGGCCGATAAGCTGTCCGGTAGTAACTGGATCGAAGGTCGTAATGTCCGAACCTAGCATGATGTTCAGAGTACCGCCGTATTGCGGTTTTTCTGTGGTGGTTGTTCTCCCGGGTTGTTTTGTGTTTGTGGTTGCCGTAGGTCCTTGCAGACAGCCTGTCAGTATCACTGCCAGGCTAAGGACGAGGGACAGGGTAATCAGTACACATCTTCTTGTCATAACACCTCCGTATTATTAATAGTGTCCAGTACGCTTGTCCGGTGCGTATCCGGATCTTCGCCTATTTATACATCACCGTAGATATTCTGTCAATAAATGAACATTCATTAAGATGACCTGTTAAAGAAATGATTGAGGACAGACGAAGAAGCCCCGGTCCGGATTGTGTCGCAGTATCATTGGATATTGTCTGCCGCTTCGCGTTGCAGAGCCTAGGTCTGGCAGTATGTGAGATCGATAAATGTCGTCCGCCCCACCAGTATCCAGCGGAGTGCCTTCCCCGCAGCCTCCGGAACCTCATCGATCCGGGAATATTTTGATAGCGACGGTATTACGGCACTGGCATCGGCGTGCGTCGCGAGATCGGTCCTGCCGAGAGGATTGCCCGGGCAGAATCGTTCGTATCTGACGGCTATATTTTTCTCCGACCGGTTCTTATCTTCCGGGTTGCCGCGGTAATATGCCGCTTTCTGGTTTTTGAGCGGAAATTGTTCAGGGCAAGGTGCGACTGTGCCCTGGGCCATGAAACCTTCATTTCCGGTATCATCGGTATGCAGGATAAATACGATATCCCCTGGTTCTACCTGTTCGTCGCCGACCGGCCAGTCATCCACCAGTTGGCTGTCGCTCAGCCAGTGAAAAGCCCGCCACCAATCGAGGAGACGGAACTCCGGCGCAGCGCGCAATATCCAGTATTTCATATCCGCTATTCTAGTACCTGTACCACCGGTAAATCAAAGAATCGAACGGTTTGTGCGAATTCATGTCGCGGTTGCCGGTCTGATGTCCGTTCTGACCTGGTAGGACTGGCTTTGCTGTAGTTCGACTTCTCCTTTTGATTCTGTGTATAATGTTCCTGCTATTCCCGCTCCTTATTGTCGTCAGGAGGTTTTTATGATCGAGCGTGTTCATGAGCATTTACTGGGCGAACTGGCAACTAATACCCGTACCGATACGATCTTTGTGATTACAGCGATTTTATTGAATTTGATCACCCTGGGTATCAATTCCGGAGTGGCTTCATCGAACGGCGGTACCGTTCAGACCGTAGTCATGTTTACCTTTGCCGCTCTTATTATTATCATCAACCTGGTCGCCGAAATCGGCTTGATCCGGGGCCGGCAATCGCGGGCGAAAATAATCCAGGGTTTGCTCAAGATGTATAAAGACCAGGGAGTCGACGGGTATTACGATCCGTCTTTACTCAAAGACTATAGTACCAGGTACAACCTTTTTATCATGGCTGTACTGTTCACCGGCATCGTCGCCCTGGTTATTCCCTTTATTCTTTATGCTCTCTAGACCAGCGTTTGCCGGGTTGTATACGGTGTATCTCCGGCCCAGTGTTTGCGGGGAGCTTATCAAACCGCTGTTTGGCTCTCCGCATCTATCATGATGGTTATTCTAGTTTATTGACTTCGGTCGCAGCGCTCTGGTCTTTCAGCGTGTTAACTTCATCCAGGTACCTGCGGTACCTCAGCATGTGGCGTAAGACCCGCGATGCCCGTTGCGGGCCGGAGAACAGCGCAATCCCGGTTTCCTGGGGCTCTGCGGACTGGCTGTCCGGCATTAAAGCCGGCACGTGGCCGACCGATAGCACTGTTTTCCCCAGTTGTTTTGCCCGGACACTCAATTCCTTGAGTTTCTTATCTCGGGCTTCAAGCGCACTGCGGTCCGGTAGATGCATTCTTTCCGGGGCGCGCAGTCCCGGCGGCATCATCTGGTCCGATCTCGCCAGTCCGATCAGAGAGATAAGGGCATCCACGCCATCGTCTTCCAGCAGGGCTTCCACACAGGACGTGACTGTGGCATCGCCCATCGTGTCCATGCCGGCCAGGTCGACCGGATTGCCGTGCGACCAGCGGGCAGGTAGCATGCTGTCCAGTTTGGTCATCGTTGCTTCCGATAAACGGGCCATCCGGAAACCATCTTTTTCCAGGGCTTCGGAAGCCACCACGCCGTAACCGCCGCCCATGGTCAGGACTGCGACCCGGTTACCCTTCGGCAGCGGTTGTTTTATCAATCCGGCCAGGACATCGGCCGCTTCGTCTTCGGTCTCTACCCGGATCACTCCGGCCTGTTTGAAAGCAGCGGTATAAACCGCATCGGAACCGGCCATCGCACCGGTATGCGACCGTGCCGCGGCCATAGCTCCGCTGGTAGCTCCGGCTTTCATGGCGACGATCGGTTTATGCGGGGTGATTAACTTGGCCATCTGGAAGAAGCGCCGCGCTTCCCGCAGTCCTTCGATGTAAAAAGCGATCGCCCGGGTATCGGGGTCCTGTGAGAAGTATTCCAGATAGTCCTCCAGGCGAAGCGAAGCTTCATTGCCGGTGCAGACGAACTTGCTGAAACCTACACCTCTTGAATTTCCCAGTTGCATGATGCGTGTGCCCATGTTCCCGCTCTGGGCGGCAAAGCTGACCGGACCGGAAAACACCCTGCCCGTAAAACCCAGGATACTGAAGCCGGCGTTGGAGTTGGCGAGTCCCATGGTATTAGGTCCGACAAAGCGTAAACCTCCGGCCCGGGCGATGGCCGCAACCTCTCGTTCCATCATTGTGCCCTCGTCGCCGGTTTCTTTGAACCCACCGGAAATGATTACGGCGGCTTTGATTGTTTTTTTCACGCATTCCGCTACCACCTGCCGTACCCTGGCGGCGGGTACGGCGATGATCGCCAGTTCGATCTCTTCCGGTATCTCGGTAACGCTCTTGAATGTCGGCATTCCCATCACGGCCGGATGGGAAGGATTCACCGGAAAGGTGCGCCGGTTCTTGTCCTGTACCAGGCACCGCATGATGTTGAATCCCCAGGAACCGGGGACATCGGAAGCTCCTACCATCGCCACGGTCTGCGGCGCAAACAGCCTGCGCCATAACTCGCCTTGGGGTATAAAGTTGCTATCTGATACCAAAATTCACCTCGATATACATACTCCACACAACCGGTCAGTCGTCCCGTACTAACAAGCGTTCATCCGAATTATATCGCATTCGACGGGGTTGAGACCAGTTTTATTTTTCACTCTATTCTCACAGTTTTGCCGGAAGATTCAAATGCATGGTCGCTGTGCTTTTCAGAGGCGTTAAAGAATAAAGAATACCTATGTAAAATCGCTGAAGCCGGTTTGAAGACTTGAGAAATCCTTGCTGAAAGGGAGTTCTTCACTGAAGTAGGTGAGGAAAGGGAAATGCACCGGCTGTTCAGCGTGACGGTCAAAGCAGAAAAGGACGTCCACAGACGTCCTTTTCTGCCGCAGATATCATTGGTTATCGGTATGTTTTAATATCCCATCGACTTCTTCAGATCTGTATCTATCCAGATGTATCGCAGATGGCGCATAGAGCGAGCATAGCCGGTAGAAACCTCACCCCTGAAGTTCTTCACCCAAGGCCACCAGATGTTGTAAATGTGCGGCGCAGGCACGAAGATATACGGTGCTTCTTCGAGTACGTGTGGCATGACATCTTTGACGGCTTTATACCACACGACGTCATTGCGACCGACGTTGTCCTGGATGCTTTGCCAGACTGCCCGTGTCTTCTCACTTTCCCACATGCTGACGCATGCAGAACTGTCAACACGTATTTCGTGGATCATGAATGGCATGCTCGGCATGACGCCGCCCCGTATTATCATCTCCTCGTGAGTCCTTGCCGCACTCACATTGCGATATATTGTAGGCTCCAACACCTGGAGTTGCATGTCGATGTTGACCTTCAGCAGGTATTCCCTGATGACGGAGAGGAAATCGGCGTCGAGCCCCGCGGAGCTCACTGCGATCTTGGTCTTGAAACCGTTGGCATATCCGGCGTCCTTTAGTAGTTGCTTCGCTTCGTCCGGGTTGTACTTGTAGAGTGCCTGCACGCTTGCGGGCATCTCGTTAAGCGGTGTGTAGAAAGGCGTGTGTTCTTTCGTATCGGGAAAGGGCCAACCGAATAAATCTGCATTCCCCTGATAGTACTTCTCGACAAGCTCTTGCTTGTTTACAGCTAAGTTGAGGGCTCGACGCACCCTGACATCCTTGAACGGGAGATCTAGCTTATCCACGCGGCCGGTGGGTAATGATACCATCGTCGCAGAGAGCCGGACTGACTTCAACGATGGGTTTCTCCTCAGTGTCTCCTTGGAGTCTTCCCAGTTGAGGCCTCTGAACAAATCAACTTTGCCTGTCCGGAAGGCGGCAAGCTGTGTAGAGATATCTATGATGATAAGCTGCTTGACGCCAGTAATGTAGGGGAGTTGGTCACCCTTACCCGGTCCAATCGGGTTGGTCTCCCAGTAGTTCGGATTCTTGGTGTAGGTGACCGAGCTACCTCGGACATAGTCGGTGATATAGAACGGTCCCGGTGTGTCCATGCGCCGCCAGTCATTCTGGTCACCGTACATCTTGGTGACGTCAGGGTTACGGACGAACAGGCGCTCGCCATTTTCCATGATGTTGGTCCCCATTGCCTTAGGCGGGACCTTGCAGACTACGGTGTACTTGTCTGCAGCGATCGCTGAGAGTAGATGCTGGTCCTTGCTGAAGAAAACGGCGAAGTTGGTTCCGGGTGTCTTCCACTCGGTTTCCATGCTCCAGGCAACGTCCGCAGCGGTCATTTCACGGCTGTTTCCAGGCGCTCTCTGCATCCACTTTACACCTTTGCGGAGGCGATAGATGATCGTCTCGCTGTCCGGGATCTCCCAGCTCTCGGCAAGCTGTCCGCCCCATAGTTCGGTCCGTCCCAGATAGCCATATAGCCAGGAGGTTTCACCAGTTCCAGCCGGGCCCTTAACCCACTGCCCTGAAAGCATGGTATCACCGGTAACCTGGAGTGTTGGGATGAAGAGCGACTGCACTATCAAAGGATCGAATCCGGCAGGTTCGGAGGTGAGGATCTCGGTGTAAATCCCGCCGTACTTCGGCTTCTCCTCCGAAGGCGTTGTAATCGTGGCTGGCGCGGTAGTTGCTGGTTTGCTACCGCCCGGCGTTGTGGTTACCGGGGTCTGGGTGGCTTCCGGTTTACCGCATGACGTAAGAAGTAGCACAAAGGTAAGTAGCAATGCGGTTACAGTAAACACTGCGTTCTTTTTCATTTCCCCTCCTGATTATTCCTGTTTGTTTACCCTCTATTCCTTGGTATTGCGTATTTGTTGTTCTGTCTTTTCAGCACTGTGATTACATATGTGCGTCCTGCTGTCTGGCATCACCTCTCTGGCACTG
>JBBITI010000051.1:0-3261 GCA_037440885.1 Dehalococcoidales bacterium
CGATCCTTGATCGTGATCGGCTTCCGTCAGGCTCATTATTCAATTAGAAAAGACTGCTTTGCTAATCATCCAAAACTTATCGCTTATTCGACTGCGTGATCCGGATCAACCCTTTTTCCAGTTGACACCTGTTTACGGCACTTATATATTAGACTTAAGGAAGAGGTGCAAAATGGGTAAGATTTATCTGATAGACGTAACGAATCGTGATGGTGTCCAGACAGCCAAACTTGGGCTTTCCAAACTCGCCAAGACCATGATCAACTTATTCCTGAATGATCTTGGCGTTTTTCAGAGCGAGTTCGGTTTCCCCACCACCAGACATGAAACCAATTATTTAAAAGCTAATTTATTACTTCAGCAAATGGGCGTCCTTGAACCAATTCGACTTAGTGGTTGGCTCAGGGCAACTGCCGACGATGTTGAGAAAGCTTTCTCATCTATTCCTGAATTGAAGGATTTAAATCTGTCAATCTCTACTTCAAAGCAAATGATCTACGGTAAATTTCGCGGTATTACCAGTGAACAAGCCGTTATCGATACTGCTAGAGCAGCCATCGAAGCTGCCCGAAAACATGGCGCGCGCAGTATTGGTATCAACGCAGAAGACGCCTCGCGGACCGAGACCGACTTTCTGATAAAATTCGGTCTCAGCGGCAAGGAAATTGGTGCCGATCGTTTCCGTTATTGCGATACGCTCGGTTATGATAACCCGTTCACTATTTATGATACCTGCAAACTATTAGCCCGTGAACTCAAGATGCCTATCGAGATTCATTGTCACGGCGATCTCGGGATGGCTGTCGCTAACTCAGTTTCGGGTGCAATAGGAGTAGTGGATGGCGGTCAGGATGCCTATATCAATACCACCGTCAACGGCATCGGTGAACGCGCTGGTAATGCAGACCTGCTGGCTGTCATCCTGGCACTTTTGAAATCCAAAGGCCTTGCTGAAAAATATGAATTTGGTATGCCAGTTCATCTTGATAACGCCTGGAAGATCTGCAATTATGCCAGCTATGCATTTAAAGTCCCTATCCCGATTAACCAGCCCGGTGTTGGCGCTAATGCTTTCGCTCATGCTTCAGGTATTCATGCTGACGGTGTTTTGAAAGACCCGCAGAATTATGAACTTTTTGATTTTAAAGAACTCGGTCGGGGTGATCCGGTTATGGTAGAAACCGGGCGCGAAATTTGCTCGGGTGAATATAGTGGTATATCCGGATTCCGTCATATTATGGGGAAACTTGAAGTGGATCTCATCGGACGTTCTGATGCCGAAGATGTTCTCGAACTGGTCCGTTATGCTAATGTCGAAGCTCAAAAACCGTTAGTCGAAGATGAGTTGTTATTTATTGCCCGTTATCCCCAAATTGCCCGTCAATTACTTACCCTAACCCCGCTTGCTTGATAACTAAGTAGTTTTATCAAGGCAAATTAGTATTAGTAATTTATTTCGGCCAATCGCCGAGTACAGGAAAAGGGGGTATTTTTGAAGCTACCCCCTTTTTGTAAATGCCGTTTATATTCTCGTCTACTTTCTGGTACTTACGATTTTAGTGTTTGGCAGAGCGACCGCCGTCCTGAGCAATGACCTGGCCGGTGATATAGCTCGAAGCATCGGAGGCTAGCAGCACCGCGATGCCCGCCAGTTCTTCGGCATCGGCCATCCGTCCCATGGGAATATCATCGTTAACTTTTTTCATTCTTTCCTGCATCAGAGCCATCATCTCCGGAGTCGGTGTAGCCATGGGTCTTGGACTGTCATGTCCGAGTTCCGAATGATGCATACCCGGTGCAATGCAGTTCACCCTGATATTGTACTTCGCATATTCGATCGCTGCTACCTGGGTCATTACGTTGATCCCGGCTTTCGCCGCACAATAAGCTATCGGAGCAATTTCTGGTAATTCCGCCCGGATTCCCGCTGTCGAAGAAGTATTTATAATGGAACCCTTCTTCTGTTTGATCATAATCGGTAGTACATATTTTAAAACTAGGAATGGCGCTCGAAGATTGGTGTTGATGACGATATCGAAATCCTCTGTATTTTCTTCGTGAATCGGTTTCAGTTGCCTTGCGATACCGGCATTATTAAATAGAATATCAATTCGACCGAATTTCTTCATCGTCTCATCGACCATCTTCTTGATATCAGACTCCTTGGTCATATCGGCAGAAATACCAAGTGTCTGTACTTTGTATTGTTCCAGTATCTTCAAGGTTTCATCAATTTTTCCCTGGTCGCGCGCTGCGATCGCTACTTTCGCTCCGAAAGCAGCTACGCCTTGGGCATATGCTCGGCCAATGCCCCGGCTCCCTCCGGTAATCAGGGCCACCTTTCCTGTAAGGTCGAAAAGTTTACTGGTAACATCCATTTTTTTCTCCTTGACCTATTTTGTTCGGTTTTATTTTTCACTTCGCTGCTGAAAGCAAAATGATGACGTTTATGATATCCTAATATCGTGAACTCTTCAACATGGCTGATTATTCTCATCTGCGGGATCGTATTTGTTATTGTCTGTCTTGTCCTCGCTTTTCGCAACCTTGGGAAAAAACGACTCTTAAACGATAACCCCACTTCCAGGACTCAGGGAGTCTTCATCGGACTGACTGAGTTGCAAGGAACCGCCGAATCGGAAAAATCGCTTGTCAGCTATATCGCCGGTGTTCCCTGTGTTCAGTATACATATCAGATTGAAGAACACTGGTCTCGTACCATAACTGAAACCTACCGTGATGCTAAAGGTAACACCCGGACCCGTACTCGCACCGAAAGTGGTTGGAAAAACGTTGCCCGCGGCGGCGAATCCGTTCCTTTCTATCTAAAAGATGATACCGGAATCCTGCGCATTCTTCCTGAAGGCGCTAAGATTCAAGGTAGGGAAACCTTCAGTCAAATTGTAAATCGCGGCGATCCTCTTTATTTCGGGAAATGTCCCGCTGGTGAAGTAGCTCATTCCTCCCACCGCCGTCGCTTTCGGGAAACCGCTCTTCCTCTTCATGCTGAGCTTTATATTGTAGGAAGAGCGCGTGAACGTCAGGATATCGTTGCCGCCGAAATTGCGTATGACAAAACTTCTCCGATTTTTCTTATTTCCACCGGCACTGAAAAACAGGTGTCTTCACACTACAACATTCAAATCTGGCTCTGGGCTATAGTCGGTTTTTTCATTACTATTGGCATAGCCCTTACCTGGCACTTCACACAGGCTGGACCTGATGGTAATGTTTTTCTGATTTATCTGGTTGCGACGGCAG
>JBBITI010000051.1:3303-18938 GCA_037440885.1 Dehalococcoidales bacterium
ATAACAGCTTCGTCAACCTCCATCAACGTGTCCTGCGCGGTTGGTCACAAGTCGACATTCAATTAAAACGGCGTAATGATCTTATCCCCAATCTGGTAAGCGCCGTTGAGGGTTATCGCTCACACGAAAAAGATACCCAGGTTCTTCTATCAGATTTACGCACGCAACTCTCCGCCACACCTCCCGGCTTCACCGGTCCTGACTACCATGGTATCGCTCCTGTATTAAAAACTACCATTGAAAATTACCCCGATCTTAAAACCAGTGAACAATTTCTAAAATTACAGAAAAGCTTGGCTGAAACTGAGCAGCGCATCGCCCTAGCCCGCGACTATTATAATGAAATCACCACTTTTTATAATTCGCGTCTCGAAATGGTACCTGATCGTTTTATCGGAAGTCTCGCCCGCCTTCAACCTCGTGCGCTTATGGCGGCTTCCGGTTTTGAACGCGCTTCGCTAGATATTAAATTATAATATTACTGGAGTTCTACTGTATTCTTGTCAATAAATGAAAGCCATGATTGACACTAATGCTTTAAAAAAAATCTCAGACGTCTTGTGGGAAATACCAATTGAGTTTAAAAGAGGTATGCGCGTCCCCGCACACCTCTTCATCACTGAAAAGTTGTTAAAAACACTCGATTATGCTGTTCTCGACCAGATCGCCAATGTTGCCACCCTGCCCGGTATCGTTAAACACGCTTTGTGCATGCCCGATGGACATTCCGGCTATGGTTTTCCCATCGGTGGAGTGGCGGCAATGGATCTCGATACCGGAGTCATTTCTCCCGGAGGTATTGGTTTCGATATCAATTGTGGCATGCGCCTGCTCGCTACTAATCTCACACTTGATGACGTTCAACCTCGACTGAAGCTCCTGGTTGACCGACTCTTCCAGCGCATTCCTGCGGGTGTCGGCTGCAAGGGTTTTTTAAAGCTTTCTAAATCCGATTTTCGTGCGCTTGTTGAACAAGGCGCCCGGTGGTGTGTTCGTAACGGATATGGCTGGGCTGAAGATCTTGAACTAACTGAATTGGACGGATGCATTGAGGGGGCTGATTATTCTGCTGTAAGCGACCGCTCTGTCCAGCGGGGTATCGATCAGGTTGGCACACTCGGCTCCGGTAACCATTATCTGGAAATCCAGGTGCTTCATCCTGAAAATGTCTACGATAAAGTAATCGCAAATACTTTTGGTTTGCATGCCGAACAGCAGATTGTAGTGATGTTTCACTGCGGCAGTCGCGGGTTCGGCCACCAGATAGCTACCGATTATCTGCAGCAGTTTTTAAAAGTCATGAGTTCAAAATACAGAATATCCGTCCCGGATCGAGAGTTGGCCTGTGCCCCTATCAACTCCGCCGAAGGCAAAGCCTATTTCACCGCCATGAAATGTGCCATTAACATGTCCTTCGCCAACCGTCAGATGATCTTGCATCGCGTTCGCCAGGTGTTTTCCGAAGTCTTCGGTAAATCGCCTGAACATTTGCAAATGCACATGGTCTATGATGTCTCCCATAACACCGCACAGGTTGAGCGACACGAAGTAGACGGAGTTTCCCGTGATCTACTGGTTCACCGCAAAGGATCTACCCGCGCTTTCGGGCCCGGTCGTCGCGACCTGAACGAACGATACCGTAACACCGGACAGCCGGTGATTATCGGTGGCAGTATGGAAACCGGTTCTTTTCTGCTTAGCGGTGTCGCCGGAGGTGCACAGAGCTTTTTTAGCACCGCTCATGGTAGCGGCCGTACCATGAGCCGGGCACAGGCACGCAAAACCTGGCAAGGACGCTCATTGCAGCAGGAGATGGAAAAACGCGGTATCTATGTCCGTACTGCCTCATGGTCCGGCCTTGCTGAAGAATCCGGCGATGCTTATAAAAATATCGACGATGTTGTATCTGCCAGCGAACTTGCCGGTTTATCACGCCCCATCGCTCGCCTTGTTCCTATTGGAAACGTCAAAGGATGACCTTTACTGATGCCTTACAGCTATTGTGCAGATGACAATACCGCTGATGTCGCTTTCGAAGCCTGGGCTGAAGATCTGGATATACTCTTTCGTGACTCCGGAAACGCCGTGATTAATGTCATGATTGAGAATCCGGTAGCTATCTTACCCCGTGAAACACACATCATCGAGATTCTCCACGAACAGATCGATCTTCTATTATTCAACTTTCTCGATCAACTGATATTCTTTAAAGATTCTGCTCAACTATTACTGATTGTGCAAAATGCTCGCGTCTCTCAGCGGGATTTAGAATGGCATCTTTCCGCTATAGTCTCTGGAGAAACAATCGACCCTTCCCGTCACCACCTGATAGTCGATGTTAAAGCCGTCACGCTTCACAACTTCCTTATTGAAAAAATTGATAACGCCTGGCGAGCTCATGTCGTTCTGGATATCTGAATATTATTAATTGCGATGATAAGTTCTTGCAGTATGCTGATATTTGACTGTTAACGTTGAATAAAAGGAGCCTCTAAAATAAGGCTCCTTTTTGTTTGCATTGGTTCTAACTTGACCTTATATATGATGGTGCTGTCCCTGTTCTTACCCGGGTAGCTAACGCAGCCTGCGCTGCGGCCAGCTTGGCGACCGGTATGCGAAAAGGACTGCAGCTTATATAGTCAACCCCGGTGCTGTGCAGATACCTTATCGATCGCCACTCGCCCGCCTGTTCACCGCATACCCCGATCTCTATATGCCTTTTTACCCGGCGTGCCCAGAATATCGCCGTCTCCATTAACTGCCCTACACCTTTGATATCCAGTATCTCGAACGGGTTGTCTTGCAAAATGCCCAGTTGTAAATACCGTGAGAGAAATTTCTTTTCGGCATCCTCACGGCTGAAAGAATAGACTGCCTGGGTTAAATCATTCGTTCCAAAAGAAAAGAAATCAACATTTGCCGCCAGCTTACCGGCTCTCATACATGCCCGTACCGTTTCCATCATCACGCCGATTCGCAGTTTGGTATCGGCCAGTAATTCTTTTATCCGCTGCGCTTCCTGTGCGGTAATTACCTGTGGAATCATTACGGACACTGCCGCATTCGTTTCTTTCCTGGCTTTTTCAATTGCCTCTATCTGCATCCGGTATAATTCTGGATTAGTCACCGCCAATCTCACACCGCGATGACCCAGCATCGGATTGGTTTCCTGTAATTCGGCAATTCGCCGCCGTACTTTTATATCAGTTACCTCTGATTCATCGGGCAAAAATTCGTGTAATGGCAAGTCAAGCAGTCGAACAATGATCGGCGCGCCTCTTAATGCCTGGAATAATGCTATAAAATCCGTGGTTTGCATATCGCGTAGCTTATTGATTGTCTCTGTACGTTCTTCGTCATTATCTGCCAGAATAAACTGCCTGATTACGGCTAAGCGTTCCGGGGCGTTAAACATCCGTTCCGTTCGGCATAGTCCTATCCCTTCGGCACCGAATAACATCGCTTGTGTAATCGCTTCCGGTGTATCGGCGTTAGCGCGTACCCCGAGTCGTTTAAAACCGTCTGCCCAGCTCAGCAACTCCTGTAACTCCGGTTTCAAACTTGCTTCTTCAAGCTGCAGCGCCCCGCGGTAGACATATCCGGTCGAGCCATCTATCGTTATCACTTCACTATCTTTGACAACTTGACCATCTACCGTGAATTGTTTCATACTGAGATCGATATTGATCACCTCCGCTCCTGAAATGCATGGCTTTCCCATCGCTCGGGTCACGATCGCAGCATGTGACGTTAAACCGCCTCTTTGTGTCAATACTCCCACTGCCGCCGCAATGCCCTGTATATCGTCGGGATCGGTCTCCGGTCGTACCAGTATCACCCCGACACCTTTCTTTGCATACTCCGCTGCCTGGATTGAGTCAAAACAAACCGGGCCTGTTGCCGCTCCCGGTGCCGCATTTAAACCTTTCGCCAGCGGCATTTCATTATGGCCTGCTTTTAACTGCTTGTGTAACAGTACCTGGATATCCTGGATACTCACCCGCTGGATAACTTCTTCACGGGTTAGTATGTTTTCGGTTACCATATCAACGGCAATTTTTACTGCCGCTTGCCCGCTTCGTTTTCCGCTTCTGGTTTGTAATATGTAAAGCTTTCCGGATTCTATCGTATATTCGATATCCTGCATATCACCGAAGTAACTCTCCAGTTTCGCGACCACGCTTTCTAATTCCGCATATACTTCAGGCATTATTTCTTTTAATACAGCTACGGGTTTTGGAGTTCGTGCCCCGGATACGATCTCTTCCCCCTGCGCTTTTTGCAGGTATTCACCAAACAGCCCTCGCTCTCCGGTGCTCGGATTTCGACTGAATACCACGCCGGTGCCGGAACGATCGTCCCGGTTCCCGTAGACCATAGCCTGTACCACTGCCGCTGTGCCTAGTGTCTCCGAAATATTATTCAGCCTTCGGTATTCCACCGCCCTTGCATTGTCCCATGATTCAAATATACGCTTGATTGATTGCTTCAATATCTGGATGTTCCCTATATTCAGGACGGTATCCATCATCCCCGGCATCGATACCGGTGCGGAGGAGCGTACCGATACTTCAAGTCCTGCACCCAGTCTACGGTTTATCTTCCTTTCAATATCTTCAAGTGCTTCATCGATCTCTTCTTCCGGGAGAGCACTGCTATTATGCCAGGTCTTATAGGCATCAATGCCCACCACAAAACCGGGTGGAACCTGCAATCCCAACTTGGTCATCGTCACCAGGTTTCCGCCTTTGTTGCCAAGTTGATTTTTATCACTGTTATCACCGCTCAACGAGTAAATAAAACTCATGTTCTTCCCTCAACCTGCAAAATACAAATACTGATATTCCTTGTATCACAAAAATATATGTAATTTATCTGTCTGTCAATAAATTATAGCTCGATTTGACAATAGTAGCCCATCACTCCCTAATCCGGTCTCCCATTCTAAATGGTGTCTCTGGAAATCCTCTCCCCGCACGCTGAGTAATAGAAAAAAGGGGCGTGTCAACCACACGCCCCTTTTTTCTATATCATCCGTTTACCGCTACGGCATCACGACACCTTTTAGATAACCCGGGGTTCGTCCCAGATTATCATTAAATGCTTTCTCGGTCTCTTCGAGTTTATAGATGTGGGTAATCAACATGTCCATCGGATAGATACCTTTCTGAATGGCCCACAGCGCTCTGGGTAATTCGCTCGGTGGATCGGTTGACATACCGATTCCTTGTGGACTGTAAATAATCGGTGACTTTATCCAGTCCATCAACTCATATGTGTCCGGCGCTTGATGCCATCCTACCACTACTATTTTACCCCTGTTATTTTTGATCACGGCATTAACCAGCTTCATCCCCGGTGGGTGACCGACCGCTTCGATTGCCACGTCGACGCCTTTACCTCCGGTGATTTTCATCACTTCAGCAACGACATCTACTTTTTTTGGATTCAAAGTAATCGTAGCTCCCAGTTTTTTGGCCACGTCCAGGCGCCAGTCGTCCAGGTCAGCCACGATATACTCTCTTATTTTAGGGCTGGCAACACCGGCAATTACCCCCAGTCCCATAAACCCGCATCCTGCTTGAAATACAAAATCACCTAACTCCGGATTAGCCACCCGGGCATGACTTACCACGCACATCATCGGTTCGCCTATGGCATGCTCCGATTTTAATCCGGCGGGTACTTTGGATATCATTGGAGGTCTTCCCACAGGCGGTGGATTAACCGGATCAAAGGCAACGTATTCGGCAAATGCTCCGTCACCAAAGATTCCGGTGATACGTTCACCTTTTTTATAACCCCGTACATTTTTCCCGACTTCCACGATAGTGCCTACCGGTTCATGCCCGATTCTTCGCGGAAAAGGTCGTCGCGCTTTTACTTCAGGACTGAAAGCATCTAGAAATGTAGCCATGTCGCTGGTACAAACACCGCAAGCATCGACTTTCACAAGTAAATCATCATCAGACCACTTTGGCATTGGTACGTCCAGAACTTCGATTTTTTTAGGAGCAACAACACATGCAGCTCTCACCTGTATTCCTCCTTTATTCAATATGGTTGATCTAAATTAAACTGTAATATACAAATCGTCGCCTTCCATGTCAAGGTAAAGCCTGGCTCCGAAAGTTTTGACTATTCCCCTGATGACTGTAAATGAAGATTGAACTCTAATAAAATGGGGGCATCGTTTCGATGCCCCCCATTTTTAATGAAGCGTTATGATAACCTATTGTGCCCCTTTTACCAGTGTTTCTACCACCGATGGGTCAGCTAGTGTACTGATATCGCCTAGATTCTTGCTCTCGCCGCTTGCTATTTTGGTTAGGATTCGGCGCATGATCTTGCCGCTCCGTGTCTTTGGTAACGCATCGGCGAATTGAATCTTGTCCGGACTCGCAATCGGACCAATTACTTTGCGTACATGGGCTACCAGTTCTTTTCTTAAATTATCATCACCGACTACCCCTACTTTCGGTGTTACAAAGGCATAAATACCCTGTCCCTTGATCGCGTGGGGCATCGGTACCACGGCAGCTTCTGCTACCGAAGGATGAGATACAAAAGCACTTTCGACTTCGGCAGTACCGATACGGTGCCCTGATACTTTGATGACATCATCGATCCGCCCCATCAGCCAGGTGTAACCCTCTTCATCTACTCTGGCGCCATCGCCGGTAGTGTACATCCCGGGGAATCTTTCGAAGTAAGTATTCTTGAACCGTTCCGGATCTCCGTATACTCTCCGCATTAGTCCCGGCCATGGTTTACGGATTACCAGATAACCACCCTCATTAGTATCTGCCAGCGTGCCGTCTTCACGGATTACTGCCGTATCTATACCAGGCATCGGAAAACTCGCCGAACCTGGTTTTAACGGGGTGATTCCCGGCAACGGTGAAATCAGGATGCCACCGGTTTCCGTCTGCCACCATGTATCGACAATCGGACAGCGTTCTTTCCCGATTACTTTGTAATACCAGATCCACGCTTCCGGATTAATCGGTTCGCCTACCGAACCGAGGATCCTGAGGCTGCTGAGATCATGTTTGTTTACCCAATCATCACCTTCACGCATCAGTGATCTGAGTGCTGTCGGTGCTGTATAAAATTGGTTTACGCGATGCTTTTCTATTAATTGCCAGAACCGGTCTGGATTCGGATACGTCGGTATCCCTTCGAACAATATCGTCGATGCACCGGATGATAAAGGTCCGTATACAATATAGCTATGCCCGGTGATCCATCCGATGTCGGCGGTACACCAGTAAGTATCTTCATCTTTTACATCGAAGATCCACTTGAAAGTCTGGTTGGTGTAGACTAGATACCCGGCGGTGGTATGTAATACTCCTTTGGGTTTTCCCGTAGAACCACTGGTATATAGGATGAAAAGCGGGTCTTCTGAATCCATCTCTTCTGGTTTACGGTATGGTTTGATATCAGATGCCGCCATCTCTTCATGCCACCAGGACTCGAATCCTTGTTTCAACTTGATGTCAATATTGGCTCTCTTCACCACAACCGCTTTTTCAATCGTGGGACATTGAGCGACTGCCGCGTCTGCGTTATCTTTACTGCGTACTACTCTTCCGCCGCGATAATAACCATCGGCGCAAATCAGTAATCTGGCCGCGCAGTCCTGTATGCGATCACGTAGTGCTTCCGCGCTAAATCCACCGAATACCACGCTATGGATGGCGCCAATTCGCGCGCATGCTAGCATTGCAATCGGTAATTCCGGAATCATCGGCAGATAGATACAAACCCGGTCTCCCTTCTTTATGCCCAGTTTATCAAGTACGTTAGCGAATTTGTTCACTTCATAATACAATTCCTGGTATGTGACGCTCTTACTGTCTCCAATATCACCTTCCCAGATAAGCGCCGCCTTGTTCTTCTGCGCGCCGTTGGCCCAACGGTCGACACAGTTCTCACTTACATTTAGCTTACCGCCGATAAACCATTCATGCTGTGCCTGGGTAAAATTTTCTTTTACTACCGTCGTCCATTTCTTTTTCCAGACCAGCTTTTCGGCTACTTTTGACCAGTATTTTCCCGGATTTTCGATGGATTCTTTGTAAGTTTTGCGGTAATCATCCATATTCTTGAACTCCGCTTCTTTACTGAGTTCAATTTTTGGTGTGAATACCCTTCTCTCATCCATCATAGACGTGATTGACTGTTCCATGTATATCCGATCCTCCTATTCGCGAATAACACCAGATAGCTCTGGGCCCTATAATACCCCAATTTACTAGTATATCTTCTATTTGACTAAAATGATAATGACCTGCTACCTTATTGTCTTATGCACTGAAGTCCTAGTTTGTAATGTACACGAGCATTAGTATTTATTACCCTGAAGTGCTATATTACAATGTAAAGGTGCATTCCAGGAATGATAACTGTCTATTATCAAGCCTTCAATACGAGTATTGTAATATAGCAATGATACAAAAAGCAAAGCAGGTTCACTGTGACTTCTAGAATAAAGATTCTGATCGCCGATGATCATGCTGTACTTCGCGAGGGTATGTATAATCTCCTCCAACAGGAAAATGATTTTGAAATAATCGGTGAGGCTGGCGATGGCGAAGAAGCTGTTCGCATTGCTAACGAAAAAAAAACCAGATGTTGTTATCATGGATATTGTGATGCCCAAACTCAGCGGCATTGAAGCTACCCGCCGCATCAAACAATCAAGCCCTGCCTCCGCTGTCCTTATCCTGACTGCTTATAGTGATATCAGCTATATCTTGGGACTGCTCGAAGCTGGCGCTTGCGGTTATTTGCTTAAAAGTGCCCGTGGTACTGATGTCGTCGGTGCTATCCGCGCTGTCCGTTCTGGCGAATCAGTGCTTGATTCCACCGTCACGCGTAAATTGCTGAAACGCGTCGTGGGGCCGGTAAATAGTGGCACACAACGGCAAGCTGGTACCCAGCTAACATTAAGAGAAAATGAAATCTTGCGTCTTGCCGCCTCCGGTATGAGCAACAAAGAAATTGCCGATAAATTGTATTTAAGCTTGCGGACCGTTAAAGCGCACCTCACCAATATTTTTAACAAAATGGGTTGCGGTTCCCGTACCGATGCTATTATCAAAGGTTTAAAACAGGGTTATATCACCCTCGAAGATATTTCGGAAAGCTCTGAAATATAAACGTCCCATGACTTTCAAACTGACTGAAAAAATTTATCGGGATTTGTTCGAGAATTCTAACGACGCCATGTGGGTACAGGACATCGCCGGTAACTTCATCGTCGTTAATAAAGCCTGTAAGCGCCTCACCGGATTTGGTGATGACGAACTGCTCACAAAAAATGTCAAGGAATTCCTGGTCGGCGATGCTTTACAATTAGCCCGTGATCTGCGGCGCAGTTTGATATATCAGTCCGAATTCAACCAGCCTTATCAACAGCAGGTTGTCCGTAAAGATGGTAGCGTTCGCATCATGAAGATGTCTACCAGTCTGGTTATTATCGATGGCAAACCGGCTGGATTTCAACATGTCGCCCGAGACGTTACCGAAGAACAAAGTATAACGGAAATGCTAACCGAGATTACCAACAGCTCTCCCATCCCCACGTTTGTCATTGACTCTAACCACCGCATCACATACTGGAATACGGCGCTGGAATCGTTGACCGGTCAACGTACCTCTGAGATGTTAGGAACACGTAATCAATGGCAATCCTTTTACCAGCAATCGCGACCCACTCTGGCTGATTTGATAATTGAAGGCGCCGATGAGAGTCAGTTTCTCAAATTCTACTCCGGTAAATACAAACCTTCTAATCTTATGAAAGGTGCTTATGAAGCCGAAGATTTTTTCCCGGTTGTCGCGAAAACCGGTCGCTGGTTACATATTACTGCCAGCCCCATCAAAAATAGCAATGGTCAGATTATCGCCGCTTTGGAAGCTCTCCAGGATATTACCGAAGAAAAACGAATGCAGGAAAGCATGCGTTTCTATGTCCAGCTCATCACTCGCGCACAAGAGGAAGAAAGAAAACGCCTTGCCCGGGATCTTCATGATGATCTTTCTTCTTCTCTTTTATTGCTCATTCAGCGGTTGGATTCGGCTTCACCCGGGCCTCGCTCTCAGTCTTCTACTATGAAAACCAATATGGAGGACCTGCGGGCACAGGCGGTTGAAGCTCTCGAACACGTACGCCGATACGTGCAAAACCTTCGCCCGCGTATTCTGGACGATCTCGGTTTGATTGCCAGCCTGGAGTGGATGGCAGATGATATGCAAAAACAGTGTAACATCCAGACCCGGGTGTCCGTTCAAGGCGGAACTAAGGCATTAAGTGCCGATACGCAGTTGTTACTATTTCGTATCGCTCAGGAAGCACTGAGTAATATCCGACGCCATTCCAAGGCGACCGCGACTGAGATCACAATCCAGGTAGATGACGATAATGTGATCATGACTGTGAGCGATAACGGCTGTGGTTTTAACGTTCCTGCTTTGCTTGAATATTTACCCGGAACCGGGCATCTCGGTATTATGGGTATGACTGAAAGAGCTAAATTGCTTGGCGGGTCTCTGGAGATAAAATCGTCTGCTGGTTTCGGGACCACAATTGTTACCCGTATTCCGCTCCATCCCTGAAAGCCAGGGGGGTCTGGTATTGGGAATACCAATCTCTAGGTATCTATCTGCTTCAACTTGGTATTCGAATCATTCTTCAATTCAGACTATCATGAATAGCTTTAATAACCCGCGGTAACATTTAGTGTTGCCCCGCTGACCAATCGTGCATCCTCTGATAACAGAAAAAGGATCGCTTTCGCCGGCTCATCTGGTCTCATTTCTCCCAACGGCATTTTTCCCGTCAACTCGGCAATCGACGTTGCCGGCATCTGCTTCACTATAAAGGGATTAATTGTAAATGAGGGTGCAATCGCATTTACCCGGATATTGTATTTCCCCACCTCACGCGCCAGTGTCCGGGTAAAAGCCTGGACTGCCGCTTTAGCCGCACAATAAGCCGCAGAATCGCCGCTGTCCGGGGAATATGCTGCCACCGATGACAGATTGACGATTTTACCCTGGTTTCTTTTTTTCATCCATGGTAATACTGCTTTTGTCACCAGGATAGTCGCCATCAGATTGATCTCTATGACCTGTCTGATCACATCTGGAGCCATCTCTTCCAGTGGTTGAAAAACATCGAAACCGGCATTATTTACCAGAATATCAATCTGTCCAAACTTATTAATCGTTCGCTCAACAAGATTTTCAATTTGAGTGCTGTCGGTAACATCACAAACTACCCCTTCAGTCTCGGTATGGTAAGTTTCTTTGATAAAAATGGCAACTTCTTCCGTACGCCTCTTATGATGGTCGACAACTACTACCTTCGCTCCTTCCGCGGCTAAAGCCCGCGCTGTTGCCTGGCCTATCCCCGCTCCCGCCGCTGCTGTAATTATGGCAACCTGATTTCTAAATTTCATTGCTCTCCCCTATCGTGCTCTACAAATCAAAACGGTTCGACACCGGATATCAAAATTTAGTCCTCATGGGCTGTATCGTTTTGAAAGGTTTTTTCTTTTCTTCTGTTTTTCAACTTTCTGATTGCAATCCTGCTTCCAAAAGCAATCAGGTACAACAAACCCAGGCCAATTGCCATGCTTAAAAATATCAGGGGAGAATCAACATCAACCGTTTTCCCTACTATCGCTCCGAGGCCTACATAAACGCTCTCATAAATAACACTTGATATCGCTATCCCCAGTACCAATGTCTTTAATCTCCGCCGCGCACCCAGTATTAGCGTCAACGGGATTCTTAACCAGAGCAACCTGCCTAATGCCACCCCGAAAGGTGATATCGCATCCAGATGCCGTAAAAACTTGAACGGTGTATTTTCAATCAGATTCTTTTTCGGATATCTTCTGGTGACTAATTTCCAGAATATGTTAGTGCTCATCCGTGATAACCAGAATAGAATCAGAGCACCCGCTTCTCTTCCTAGTAAAGATGCCGTCATCAGTAGCAAGAGGTCTATTAGTGGTAATTTCCCTGTACTGAAATTCACTCCGGCGAAAATAAAAATTAATTCGAATACCAGTGGAATCGAGAATAGGAATGCTTCGCCGATCAGACTGATTACAAAGACCAGGGCTATGAGTTGCGGAGTAAAAGTTACCCAACTAAGAACCTGTGCCGTCCATTGTTCCATCTATTTCACTCTGGAACCGGATTTCCTGAACTTTCCGGAGCAATGCCGGATAAAATGGGACAGCACGTGGCAGCAGTTTCGTATAATTTCATACATTATCACATACCACGGTTTTGCTATCCTTCGGTTTGAAGTTACCGTTACCAGGTCATGATCATAACGGATTTTTCCATATTTACTCAGGTTACGCGCGATCCCCCATTGGTCCGGATACAGCGCTTTAGCATCATAACCTTTTGACTGCAAAAAAAAGGCTTTTTTAAAGGCGAAATTGGCGCCTGATACTGCTGCCGGATAGCCTAATACAACTATTCCGGCTTGGTTTAGAAACTTCCGATAAGCCGTTTCCAGCGGCGCCCATCTGGCAGGGTTCATATATATATATCGTCCGGCAAATCCGATCGCCATTTTATCTTTTGTAAAATTATCATTAATTTTCCCCAACCAGTCAGCCGGATATATGGTATCGGCATCTACCTGCACAACGATATCTCCCCCCGCTGCCTCCGCCCCGGCCTGTCGTGCATAGGCAACTCCTTTTTTCGGACACGATATAACACGCGCCCCTTTTTCAGCGGCGACCTCCGCAGTACGATCGCTACTGCCGTTATCAACAACGATAATTTCGTATTCTCCTCGCCAGTTTTGTTCTTTTAGCGACTGCAAACATGCAGGCAGCAATTGTTCCTCATTCAAGGCTGGAATAACGATACTTATCATTAGCCTTTACATCTTACAGGACATGACTATTATAGACAAGTGTATCAACAATTTTTGTCTCTCCCTCTTTGAGTTTGACTGCAAAAGTTGCAGCTTCTGACTGTCTGATATATAATCTCGCTTGATAGTTTTCGGCAGGTTATCGCAAACATATTTCGGTTGACTCTGAGTGTTGGATGACCCGACCTGAACTATAATAACAGGAGGTCATTCAATGGCAATTCAGGACAAGTCTCTTCAATGCGCTGACTGCGGCATCACCTTCACCTTCACAGCTAACGAGCAGGAATTTTATCAATCCAAGGGCTATACCAATGAACCCAAGCGCTGCGCAGCTTGCCGCCAGAAACGGAAAACAGATCGCTACGGTAATACTCCCTCCGCCTCTTCCCGCTCTCCCCGCCAGATGTTTGCCATCAAATGCGCTCAGTGCGGCAAGGATACCGAAGTACCTTTCGAACCCCGGGGCGACAAACCCGTCTATTGTAGCGATTGCTATCGCAAAACAAGAGTTAGCCGTTAATTCATTCCGCTGTCATACTGACGCAACTATTAGGAGCGTACGTTAAGCGCTGTAATACTTGGCGTACGCTTTTTTATCCATTATTTTCATATATGTAATTGATGTTTTTCACAGCTTACCCTATAATCTTTGAATCCAGGTTAAGATGAAAACGACTGATGGTATACCCCGTACCGATATTAATATGAGAATCGTCGCTTCTTTGCCAGCCTACAATGAAGAACGGTATATCGGCTCTGTAATTTTAAAAACCGCTAAATATACCGGTGAAATTTATGTCATTGACGACGGCAGTAATGACGCCACCGCTGAATTATCTGCCCTGGCTGGAGCAAAAGTCTTACGCCATGAGACCAATCGCGGCAAAGGCGCTGCGCTTGCCACTGTTCTACAGGCTCTGAGGTCTCAACCCCCCGACGCCCTTGTTTTTCTCGATGCCGATGGCCAGCATGACCCCGATGAAATACCCCGTTTCATTGCCGCTATCCGTCAAGGCTACGACCTGGTAATCGGCGCTCGTCAGGAAAAAAAACACCGCGCCCCCCTGTATCGCCGCCTCGGCCAGCGCATACTTTCTGCTGGTACTGTTGTCGCCTCTCGCACCAGCGTCATCTCAGATTCTGAATGCGGTTTCCGCGCTGTCTCTCCTCGTTTTATCCGTGAAATCGATCTGACCGAAAAAGGTTTTGCCGTTGAAACTGAAATGATTGTGAAAGCGGCTGAAAAGGGATTGAAAATCACCGACGTTCCCATCTCAACCATATACGTCAAGGACGGTTCCACCCAGCATCCCCTCCGCCACGGACTCGGCGTTCTCGGCAGTATCATTAACATGATTTCCGAGCGTCGCCCCCTCCTCTTTTTCGGTGTCAGTGGCGCTGTCCTCTTCATCCTGGGACTGATTGCCGGGATTCGCGTTTTGCTCGCTTTTTCACATACTAACCAATTCGCTATCGGTACCGCTCTCCTCTGCGCCGTCTTCCTCATCGTCGGTGTCTTCAGTATCTTTACCGGGATCGTCCTTAATATTCTATCTCGTAACCAACATCGTAATAATTAGGAAGAACCGCATTGAAACGGGTTTTCAACAATAACGGTAATACCCGGATAACTAACTCTTCTTCCCCCGTCACCACCATCCGCCCCGAAAACAAATGGTTTTCCTTGAATTTACGCGAGTTGTGGGCTTACCGTGAACTGCTTTATTTTCTCACATGGCGCGATATCAAGGTCCGCTACAAGCAGACCATCATCGGTTTCCTCTGGGCTGTCCTGCAGCCGGTCCTCATGACTCTGATTTTTACGCTGTTCTTTAACCTGCTCGCCCGCGTTTCCTCCGGTGATGTCCCTTACGCTTTATTCGTCTTCACCGCCATGACACCCTGGAACCTTTTTGCTAACGGCGTTACCCGCGCCAGCAATAGCCTGATCTATGATGCCGCCCTCATCCAGAAAGTATACTTTCCCCGCATGATTTCGCCGATGGCCAGTATTTTATCGCCGCTGATCGACTTTTTTTTCACCTTTCTCGTTCTTATCGGTCTGATGTTTGTGTTCGGTTATCACCCCCTCCCTTATATGCTCGCCGTCATTCCCTTGCTTGGCTTGATCCTGATGTTCGCTCTGGGCATCGGCCTTTGGCTCGCCGCTCTCAATGTGGAATTCCGAGATATCGGCTATATCGTTCCCTTCCTGGTGCAATGCCTTTTTTTCGCCTCACCCATTATCTATTCCTCCACCATGGTTCCGGAACGTTTCCGCCTGGCTTACGGATTGATCAATCCTATGTCCGGTATCATCGAGGGTTTTCGCTGGGCCGTCCTTCATACCAACATCCCCTCCATTCCCATGATGTTCGCCTCTAGCGCTATTATCCTGTTTATTCTGTTAACCGGGATCTTCTATTTCCGTTACCGGGAAAAGGCTTTTGCTGATGTCGTTTAGATCTGGATTGATTCCACTCACCCTGAGCTTGTCGAAGGGTCACCCTGAGCCTGTCGTCTCCGCTCATGGTGAGCCTGTCGAACCATGGCTGCTAAGATTATTTGTTGGGATATTTTGAAATTTGGATTATATATTTAGAGTTACGTTATGACAATTGCGATTAAAGTTGAAAATATCGGTAAACGCTATCGCATTGGCGAGGTAGTCGGATACAAGACTTTTCGTGACAGCCTTGCCAGCGGCTTCTCC
>JBBITI010000052.1:0-15847 GCA_037440885.1 Dehalococcoidales bacterium
CAGCCAGCCGGAAATAGACGGGGGGCTGGTGGGTGGGGCGAGCCTGCGGGCAGAACAATTTATCAAGATCGTCCAGAAGACAGGGGAAATCAAAGGAATCCGCAGATAGACAATCAAGGCAGCTTAAAAACCGAATCACCGCTGATCGTAATCGTCGGCCCGACCGGCATCGGCAAAAGCGCGCTGGCTTTACGATTAGCCTTAGAGAACAACGGGGAAATCATCAGTGCCGACAGCCGCCAGATATACCGCTACATGGATATCGGTACCGCCAAACCGAGCCGTGATGAACGAACCCGGATACCCCACCATCTTATCGATATTGTCGATCCGGACGAAAACTTCAGCCTGGCTGAATTCCAGAAGACGGCAAACCAGGCGATCAACAATATTCAGAGAAACGGGAAATTACCTCTGCTGGTAGGGGGAACGGGGCAATATATCAAGGCAATCACCGAAGGCTGGACGATACCGAAAGTAGCTCCGGACTACGAACTAAGAGCAAGGCTGGAAAAGCGAGCGGAGAACGGGGAAGGCGATAATCTACACAAAGAATTGGAGAAAATCGACCCGGAGGGAGCCAAACAAATCGACAAACGGAATGTACGGCGCGTGATCCGAGCCTTAGAAGTCGTTATGACATCCGGAACAGCTTTTTCCAAGTTGACAGGAAAAAGCAGGCCGCCGTACCAAATATTTACCATCGGCCTGACTGCTGACAGGAAGACGCTATACCAACGCACAGACAGCCGGGCAGACAAAATGATTGAAACGGGACTGATCGGAGAAGTCGAGAAACTGATGCGGATGGGTTACAGCCCGGAATTACCGGCGATGTCGGGAATCGGGTACCGGCAAATCAGCAAATACCTGAAAGGTGAAGCAAGCCTGGCAGCAGCGGTGGATAATATAAAGACAGAAACCCACCGCTTCATCCGTCATCAATATAACTGGTTCCGATTAGATGATGAGGGCATCCGCTGGTATGATATCGGAAATCCAGACACAGAAAGCACGATCATGAGGGCGGTGGTGAGATTGAGGCAAAGCGCCGCGACCAGCCAGCCAGCAAGCCAGACACAGGAGATTACTCCAGAATAGTATTATCCAGCAAACGGGGTTTACCAATCTTAACAGCCAATGAAACCACTGCCGGTGGTTTGATAACATCCATTTCTGCCAGCGTTTCACCGTCAGCGATACTTACATAATCAATGCGTTCCACAAGAGGTTCTTTTTTTATCAAGTCGATCATGGCGAGACGAATCTTCTGGGTATCTCTTTCCCCGAGCGAAAACATCTCTTTTGCCAGGGCAAGGGAGCGATAAAGAACCGTAGCCGCTCGCCGCTCTTCAGGTTTCAGATAGGTATTACGACTGCTCATCGCCAATCCATCAGGTTCGCGTACAGTAGGGAAGATAATTATTTCCAGATTCATATTGAGATCAGCAACCATTCTTCTGATAACGATGCACTGCTGGGCATCTTTCTGTCCGAAATAAGCGCGAGTTGGCTGGACGATATTGAAAAGCTTATTACAGACCGTAGCAACCCCGCGAAAGTGGCCGGGGCGGGAGGCGCCTTCCAGGCAGTCAGTCACTTTTTCAACATCGACCCAGGTATAGAAATGGGGAGGATAAATTTCAGCAACGGCGGGCATAAACACAATATCGACACCTTCATTATCGAGCATGGCTAAATCACGCGGAATATCGCGCGGGTACGATGATAAATCCTCCGAGGGGCCAAACTGGGTGGGATTGACGAAAATGCTGACTACAGTATGATCATTATCGGATTTCGCCCGGCGGGCAAGCCCCATATGGCCGTCATGAAGATATCCCATCGTCGGGACGAAACCGACAGTTCCCTTCATAGTACTGCGTAGCTTTTTCATTTCGGCAACAGAGTTTATAATCCTCATGTTTACCACCACCGAAGAATTCAAAGCACCTTAGTTCTCCTATACCGGATGATGAAGCAGGCACCTTAATATTATCAGCCTGCGGCCAGATCCGGACAAGAGCCCAATAGTACTTATCAATACTAGCAAAACGGAGAACGATGGCAAAAATCAAAGGAGGGGCTGATTGTATCCATCCGTAAACAACTGGCCTTGCCGGGTCTAATTAAGCTCCGTAAGGATACTTTCATCCATAGCGAAGCTGTTCTTTTCGGTAGGGAAAGCTCCTGTTCGCACCTCATTATAATAATCAGTGACCGCCTGGCGCATGATATCACCGATCTTAGCATATTGTTTCGCCAGTTTAGGAACCCGGTCGGACAAACCGAAGACGTCATGAATAACAAGCACCTGACCATCGCAACCATTACCAGCCCCGATACCGATCGTGGGAATGGCGAGTTTCCGGGTAATCAGGGTGGCGAGGGGGGTAGGCACCTGTTCCAGGACAACAGCAAAAGCACCGGCTTCTTCGAGAGCCAGGGCATCTTTCAACAGTTGCGCCGCGGCTTCAGGTGTTTTGCCCTGAACACGCCAACCGCCAAGTTGATTGACCGACTGGGGAGTGAGACCGATATGACCGACAACCGGAATACCGCACTGGACGATTTTTTTTACGGTGGGAGCCACGGTAACACCACCTTCGAGCTTGACCGATTGACAGCCGGCTTCCTGGATGAACCGGGCGGCGTTACGGAGGGCATCCTCGGTACTAACAGTATAAGTCATAAACGGCATATCCCCGATAACAAGGGCATTACTGGTACCGCGTACAACCGCTCTAGTGTGGTGGATCATGACATCCATTGTTACGGGAATAGGATTTTCATATCCCAAGACGACCATACCGAGACTATCACCGACCAGAATCAGCGGAACACCGACCTGATCGACTATTTTCGCGGTCGAGTAATCGTAAGCGGTGAGCATGGCGATTTTCTCGCCTTGCTGCTTCATCTCTTTAATCCGGGTAATATTGACACGCATTATTACGCCTCCAGGAGGGTCATCACGTGGGACCCCTTTTTCCGCTCCACGATCAGATTCGCCGCATCGACATAGACCAGAACCGGAGTATGGCGACGCGCCTCTTCTTCGGTTACCTGTTTATAGGAAAGAATAATAACAATATCACCTTTGACCGCCAGGCGAGCCGCAGCACCGTTAATGCATATCTCACCCGGTTCACCCTCGATGGCGTAGGTAGTAAAACGGGCTCCGTTGTTGACATTAACGACATCAACCTGTTCGAAAGGCAAGATATCGGCAGCTTCCATCAATTTCCGGTCGATCGTAATACTGCCTTCATAATTTACATTGGCATCAGTGACAGAAGCCCGATGGATCTTGCCCTTGAGCATTGTGCGCATAGCGATAACCTCCATTCAATCAACGCGTCGACACGAGAGAAGATTCGAGAATGTTGACAAGCTGGTCAGCCTGGTTACAATCAATTTTCCCTTTGGCCAAAGCGATGGGAACAGTCTCTAAACCGAGTTGCCGATAAAGAGCAGCGATCTCGGGATGTGCGCTATCCAGAGCGGTGAGATGTTTTTGCACAGTACCTGCATCACCCCGGGCGACAGGCCCGGTCAGACAATCGGGGATACCAATAGCTTCAAGGTTATTCAAAGTACCCTTCAATAAAGGCATCAATGCCCGGACGGCATCAGGGCGAGAGACGTCAAAGTCCTGCCATAAATCAGTAGCCAGTTTTACGAGAGTGACCAGATAGTTACAAGCGATTACTGCGGAGGCGTGATAAGCCACCTTATCACTTTGTTGCAATTTGATAGAGTAACCACCCAGATAAAGTGCCATTGTTTTCAGGATGGTGTAGAGAGGTTCTTCTGCTTCGATAGCGAAGGTCGACCCGGGAATATTGGCGATAGCCTGTTTGACCCCGGCGAAAGTTTGAAGAGGATGAAAGGCACCGACCTGTGCGCCCTGAATACGAGCGGGGGATAAAATTTCAGTAGAATCGGCGCCACTGCAATGAACCACACTCTGTCCGGGACGCCACCGCAACTGACTGGTAACCGCGCTGATAGCACTGTCCGGAGTAGTGATGAAGACAAGGTCGGAAACATCAGCAACTGCCTGGGGGGTAAGAAGCGCCCGGCAACCGCTGACGTTTGTGCTCAATGTTTCAGCGGAGGTAAAGGTCCGGGAGGCAACAGCGACAACATTGTACCCACCGATCTGCAAGCAGTAGGCCAAAGCAGTTCCAACCTTACCTGCCCCGATGAAACCTATTTTCAACACTTTTCTCCGCCTGACGGTTATTAAAAAAGCCTTCTCCGGCACGATCGGAGAAGGCTTTTAAGCAGTTTTTTTGCCGTCTCGGTCGTATCCGATCCAAGCGGTACCCAACACTCAATTTTCCCGATAGAAACGCTCACCGCCTTGTCGATGGCGCTTTCAAATAACACTTATATGATAAGATACGAAGCCGATTTTGTCAATAGTAGTAAACTCCTACATGGTTGTAAAAGAGATCTAAAATAAATTTTACCTGGCGGATGCTGCACAATTCATCTTATAAGCAGTTACAATATCAGATAACTGAGCTTGAACATTAACCGGACAGAGGTTACCATATAAATGTGCAACGGACAAAAATATACTCCCATCCATTCAAGATGTCCACGTTATCAACAGCGCCTGATTTCAATGCCGATCAAATCCAGCGATTACGGAGTATGAATTGTACGATGTTTTAATTATCGGGGGAGGACCGACCGGAAGCCAGGCAGCATTTCGGATCAGTAAACTTGGCTACCGAGTTGTCGTCATCGATAAAAAGCCGACGATGACGGTTCCCGTCTGCTGTACCGGCATCGTCAGTGAAGAATGCATCCGGGAGTATCAGATTAGCGAGGACGTTATATACCGTCATGTAAGCGGTGCTTCCATCTACGCTCCATCGGGAACCAGTTTGAAAGTTGAACGGGTTAAGCCGCAGGCTGCTGTTCTGGACAGGCCTCTTTTCAACGAATTCATGTATAAACGGGCCCTCGCCGAAGGAGCGGAATTTATCACAGGAACACACGCAAAGAACATCAAAACAGAGCCGGACCTGGTTAAGACGTTGATCGAGGGAGCAAACGGAGAGAGCACGATAGTAAGCAGAACGGTAATAATCGCTTCCGGAACTGATATTTCCCTGTCACGCCAAAAAGGATTAGAAACTTCCGGAGTTATCGCAGCGGGAGCGCAAACGGAAGTAGATTCGATGAACGTAAAAGAAGTTGAGATCTATACAGGAAAATCGATTACTCCGGGGTTTTTCGCCTGGCTGGTGCCTACCAGTGAAAACAAGGCGCTGGCAGGGCTATTAAGTAAACGCCGTCCGGCGGAACACCTGAATATTTTCTTAGCATTATTAAAATCTCGCGGCAAGATAAGCACAAACGGTGCGGTGATAACCGGTACCGTATTCTTAAAAAGTTCAAGACAAACTTATGCCGACCGAATCCTGGTAGCAGGTACCGCTGCCGGCCTGGTCAAACCAACGACCGGCGGGGGCATATATTACGGTCTTATCAGCGCCGACATCGCGGCGGAAACGTTACATCAAGCTTTCAGAGAGGGTAATTTTTCCCGAGCTACTCTCTCCCAATACCAGAGAAGATGGCGGGATATACTGGACCGCGAATTCAAATCCGGGATGCAAGCAAGATCGATTTACGAACACCTGAATGATGACCAGCTTGATAAAATATTTGACATAATAGTAGAAACCGGAATAATTAACGAACTGGCCAATAATGAAGACCTGAAATTCGACTGGCATCATTCGACCATCCGTTATTTGCTTCAAAAAACAAGTTTGGCTACACTATTAAAGGGAGTGAGGGTATTTCTACCCGGAAGGAAAGCTGAAAGAAATACCTTCACGAAAGAGGAGAGAGAAAATTGAATGACGAAGAGGGCGTGTCAAGCCTCGGTGAAGCAGCAGCCCGTTATCTAGCAGAATTAAGCCAAGAGGAGCGAACCGTTCAACTAGCTGACATCAACAGATTTACGAGATGGTTCGGCAGCCAAAGACCATTAATCAGTCTAACAGCCTCAGAAATAGAAAATTATGCTGAGAGAATGTCACAGAAGGATACCGATTACGTCCGAAAACTGGAAATCGTTAAATTATTTTTATCTGCGGCCAAAAAAGCGAAATGGACAAAACTCAACTTAGCAACAAGTATCAAAATACGAAAGCCAAAAACAAAAAAGCAGGCAGCGGCAAAACCGGCAGTCAACGAAAAAGTGATGTTGACAAAAGAAGGACAAACAAAACTCGAAGACGAATTAGCAAAATTAAAAGTACAACGGCTTGAGATAATCGAAGAAATAAGAAAAGCGGCCGCTGATAAAGACTTCCGGGAGAACGTTCCCTTTCACGCTGCCCGAGAGCAGAAAGGTCACGTAGAAGGAAGAATTCAAGAACTCGAAGGGATCTTAAAACAGGCAGAAACCCTAGACAGCGGAAATGATCACAATTCCTTACGAGCAGCGCTCGGAAACACGGTAGTATTATGCGACCTGAATACCGGAGACGAGACGTGTTACATCCTGGTCAACCCGAGAGAGGTGGACCTGAAGCAGGGGAAGATATCCAGCGCCTCACCGATCGGACAAGCGGTGATGGGTAAAAGCGAAGGAGACACGGCAGAAGTATCAGCGCCGGTCGGGAAGCTGATATTCCAGATAAAAAGCATCAGATAGCTTCATCATAAGGTTTTTTTCAGAAGGCCCTGCGCAGTGTTAACAAAGGAGCAGGGCTTTTTCTTGTTCTTTTAGAGAATATCAGTTTGGGAAATATATTCCGGTCTTACTTACTCTGATTCGCTTACCGTCAGGCGCTCGTACGAATATACTTATATGCAGCGAGGATGGAACAAGTTTCACGATCGTCTGAAGTAGAGGAGGACCAGATATGACCAGCGAACAAGAAAAAACGATAGACGCCCTGCATAAAGCCATACAGATGGAAATTGACGGTAAAGACTTTTATTTAAAGGCGGCGAAAGAGAGCCGATCAGAAGCGGGGAAGACGTTTCTAGCCGAATTAGCGGCAGAAGAGGAAGTCCACCGCCAGATATTCGCAGACATATTCGATGCGATCACAAACAAAAAAGGGTGGCCGAAAGTCGATTGGCAGGGGAACCAAAGGGAGGATCTGAAAACACTTTTCAGAGAGGCAGTGGATAAATCGACAAAAGAATTACAGAATTTATCCAGCGAGATGAAAACGGTCGATCTAGCAAGGCAGATGGAAACGCGAACGTTTGATTACTACACGAAACGTGGTCAACAAGCCCTGGAAAGAGCAGAGAAGGAATTTTACTTTTTGCTTGCGGCCCAAGAGCAAGGACACAACCTGGCGCTGGCAGAATATCTGGAATTTCTAACAAACCCGGCAGGATTTTTTGTTGTTAAAGAGCGCCCGCATCTGGATTAATCCCAAGACAGAATTAACCGGTCATCTTCACGACATTTCCAGCATCCGGTTTACCGCTTGTTGCGCTTTGCTACTGATATCTTCCGGGACCGTGATCACATGCTGCATATCTTGTAACGACCAGAGGATATTCTCAAGGGTGATCAGTTTCATGCGAGGGCACACAGCCTGTTCGGAGACCGGGAAAAAACTCTTTCCGGGATTTTCTTTTTGCAAGCGATGGATGATGCCGATCTCGGTGCCCAGTATCATTTCACGAGCGTTTGATTCCCGTGCAAAACGGATCATGCCGCCAGTACTTAACACGGCATCAGCGAGGACTTTAGCTTCTGGGCGACATTCCGGATGAACCAGAACACTGGCGGCAGGATGCTCTGATTTCCGTCTGGTAATGTGTTCCGGCAAGATCCGGGCATGAGTGGGACAATATCCCGGCCAAAACACCATCGACCGGCCGGTCTGCTGGGAAACCCAACTACCAAGGTACTGGTCAGGGACAAAAATAATATCCCTGCCATGCGGTATTTGACGCACTATTTTTACAGCGTTAGCGGAGGTGCAACAGATATCAGATTCTGCTTTAACGGCAGCACTGGTATTTACGTAGCATACAACGACCGCACCGGGAAATTCTTTTTTCTTTTCACGCAGGGCTTCAGGAGTGATCATGTTAGCCATAGGACAACCAGCCTGAAGGTCAGGCAGTAAAACGGCCTTCCCCGGACAAAGAACCGCAGCTGTTTCCGCCATGAAATGGACTCCACAAAAAACGATTGTAGCGGCATCAGTCGCTGCAGCTTTCTGACTCAACTCGAGAGAATCACCGCAAAAATCAGCGATATCCTGGACTTCACCAAGGGCGTAGTTATGTGCCAGGATGATTGCCTGACGGGCTTTTTTCAGAGCCAAAATCCGGTCGATCAGACCGTGATAATTATCGACCATTTTGTATCCTCCCTTCGTGAGCATAAACATTCATCCGCCCACCACGAACGAAACCGAGGAGAGTAATCCCGAGATCGGTAGCCAGCCTGACCCCCAGATCAGTCGGCGCTGATTTAGAAGCCAGTACCGGCACGTTACGCCTGGCAACCTTGAGCAACACCTCCGATGAAATACGTCCACTGGTCAATATCAGTTTATCAGCGGTGGGCAGACCGTCGAGTAAACAACGACCGAATATTTTATCAACCGCGTTATGACGACCGATGTCCTCAGCAAATACCAGAATTTTTTCGGTATTGCAGATCGCGGCGCTGTGGACCCCGCCAGTTTTCTGAAATAATTGAGAACGATGTTGAAATTCCCGAAACAGGGAGGTGACGGCAGAACTGGTTATCACGAGATCCGATTCAACACGTGATATGGTCCCGGCGTCAGCGGCACTGTAGAAAGAAGTACCCCGACCGCAACCCGAACTGATAAACCTTTTGAATATTTCATCGCTATGCGCGATGCCGGCACTAACTTCAACCCGGATGATCCCGCGAATATCGTCCACGAGTAATTTTTTGATATCTTCTTTGCTGGATATGAGGCCTTCGGCCAAAAGGAAACCGACCGCCAAATATTTAAGATCGGCAGGAGAACACAGCAACGTAACTAATTCCTGACCATTAACAACGAGAGTCAAAGGAAATTCACGGATAACAAAGTCATCCAGAATTTCAACAGAATCGGCATTGATCCGTCGAATCGGGAATTTCACTATTTCAGCGTCCATAATTCAAACCCGATACCAGTCTGTGCAAGAATTCATCCGGTTAAAAAAACCCGGAATCGCTCCCCCTCTGAAATGCAATATAACATAATAGTATCCCAAAAATCCCGCCTGAGTCCTATTCTTTCATGATAATACCACCACCTACTACTGCATCGTGATCGTAGAAGACAATCGTCTGTCCGGGGGCAACAGCGAGTTGTGGTTCTTTAAATTTGACAGATACTTTATTAGAACCCACAGGAGTCAGCAACGCTGCGGTTTCCGGGTGACGGGATCTGATTTTAACGTTTAGCTCGGTCGGTCTTTCTATAGAATCGACGGTCAACCAATTCAGGTGGGCAGCGATACAGTGATCACTGAATATTTCTTCCCTGGTACCGACAACGACCGCATTGCGAGCCAGATCCAGTTCTTTAACATAAAGAGGCTTACCAGAGGCGATACCGAGTCCCCGGCGCTGACCGATAGTATGGCAACCAATACCGCGATGGCGTCCGATCTCGTTCCCATGAGTATCAATGACCGGTCCGGGGACTTGAGGCCCGAGCAACGAAGCATAATTCCCAGCTAGAAAATCCTGAGAATCCCTTTTTGCGGATACCGGTAACGCTAATCCGGCGGCGATATCCCTCACCCGGGATTTAGTATAGTGACCGAGAGGAAATAAAGTACGCACGAGTTGATCCGGTGACAGCAAAGCCAGAAAATAAGACTGGTCTTTAACCTTATCCACGGCTTTTTCAAGTAAGACACGGTGATTTTCAGGGCCAGATACGACACGGGCATAATGACCGGTAGCGAAATAATCAAACTCAAGCCCGCTGGCAGCGGCTTTTTTCAATAACGCGCCAAATTTAATACGCGGATTACAAAGGGAACATGGATTAGGAGTTAACCCACTGCGGTAGGCAGCGCCCAAATAATCCAATATTTCGGTACGAAACTCATTCGACAGATCAAACAAGTGAAAAGGGATATGCAGTTGCTCGGCCACGTTTCGGGCATCTTCGATATCAGCCCCGATCCCCGGACTATAACAGCTATGGCGGCCGGAGGAATATGAAAGCGGTCCTGCCCAGACTTTCATGGTAATTCCGATAACACGGTAGCCTTGCTGACACAAGATAGCTGCAGCGACCGATGAATCGACGCCACCACTCATGGCAACGAGAACGGATGGTTTAGAAGACAAGGCTCTCATTTTGCACTTCCAAGACAAGATCCGGTATCAGTCTGGTTCATTTAACTGGTGGTGCACTTTTTTAATGCACTTATCCATAACCACCAGGAGACCAGCTTCGCCGGCGAAAGCAGCGCTGTCCACATTGATGATCCCTTCTTGCATCCAGACAGCTTTCGCCCCGATTTTCACAGCCTGTTCGACGATCGGCGGAACATCTCCAGAGCGCCGGAAGATATTGACGACATCAACCTTCTCCGGTATCGAGAGCAAATCAGGATAACATTTCTTCCCGAGGATCGAGGAAAAACCGGGATTTACCGGTATGATGTGAAAATCATGTTCCTGGAGATAGCGGGCAACGATATTACTAGCCCGGGAATCTTCTGCGGAAATGCCGACAACCGCTATGACACGATAATTATTCAATATGAAAGATTCGGTATTCATTACCCCTCCAGGGTGCGATACCGCGCCAGGGCATCATAGAAAGCTTTCCAGAACGGATCGACTACAGGATGAACCAGCTTTCTTTCCTGCCCATTCTCAACCAATATCATACCTTTTTCATATGGGGTAAGTTCACCGACAATAGAAGACTTGATACCTTTACGGGACAAAGCATCAATAATCGGAACCGCCATTTGCGGACGACAGGATACTATCAGCGTACCTTCGCTTATAGAAGCATAGGGATCGATTTTAAAATAGTCGCAAATTTGCATTACGGTATCTTCGACAACTATTTTCTCTTTGATAACGCGAACACCGAGATGGGAAGCCTGGGCTACTTCAAACAAACCACCCCAAACACCACATTCGGTAGCATCGTGTAAAGAAGTGACTCCGTTATCGCGGACACCGACACTAACGGCAGTCAGAGCATCGTCGACAACGGACATCTTGTAGAAAATTTCAGAGGCCCGGTTACTGAAATTTTTACCGAATTCTTTTTCTAAAAGCCCGGGAAACATAGTAGCAAAGATACCAGTAGCCTCTATTGCCGGCCCTTTAGTCACGATGATGGCGTCACCGGCCCTGGCCATAGCGGGAGTGACATATTCATCGAGATTCCCGATACCGATAACAGTGGCACCGCCGACCATGGGGTAATGGCAGTTTTCATACCGGGCGGTGTGTCCGGTAACCACAGCGATACCGAGTTTCCGGCACTCACGATGCATGGCATCCCACATGGTCTCAAGTTGCTTTTTGGTCATTTCCATGGGGAGATTAAGATCAATAGTGAGCATCTGCGGTTTCAAACCGGAGGTGACCGAATCGGAGACAAGAATATGGATAGCGAACCAGGCAGCGCGTTCCCACCCGTATTCAGGGACAATAAAAACCGGATCGGTAGTCAACGAGACTGCTTTATCTCCAATTTGGACGATTCCGACATCGACGCCGTGCTGCGGACCGACAAGGATATTCCCATGTCGAGCCCCCAGCCTTGGATAAATGATTTCATTGAATATTTCGGGTGATATTTTGCCTATTTCCGGTATTTCCGCCATAAAATTTTATCCTTTCTTTCTTTTTAACAGGGGTGACATTGCCCTCAATTTGCCAACTACTCTGGAAAGAGAATCGATAGTGTGGTGTATATCATCTTCAGTGGTCCATTTACCGAGGGTAAACCGAAGCGAACCATGGAGGAGAGGAGGTTGCACGCCGATGGCAGTCAAAACATGCGACGGTTCGGCACTGGATGAACTACAAGCAGAACCGGTCGAAGCACAAATACCATCAAGATCCAGATTCAAACAAAGTGATTCACCTTCCACAAAATTGATGCTGACATTTACATTATTAGGCAATTTCTGTTGCGAATGCCCGTTTATCTGGATATCTTCAATCCCAGAAAGTAACCCGTCAGCCAGCTTATCACGTAATACGGTTAGCCGCCTGGCCTCTTCTACCATCTCAGCTTGTGCGATTGTTGCAGCTTTGCCAAAACCGACAATGCCCGCAACATTTTCAGTACCAGCGCGCCGGCCGCGTTCCTGCTGTCCGCCGCGGATAAACGGGACAAGCTTAACGCCTTTTCGAATATAAAGGGCGCCAACTCCCTTGGGGCCGTAAAGCTTGTGGGCGGAGACGGAAAGTAAATCGACACCGAGTTCATTAACATCGACCGGTATATGACCTACCGTCTGAACGGCATCGGTATGAAAGAGAACACCAGCCTGCCTGGTAATCCGGGCTATCTCAGCGATCGGTTCAATTGTGCCGATCTCGTTGTTCGCATGCATGACCGAGACCATGATAGTACCCGGTTTTAGGGCTATTTGCACATCATCAGGATCGACAAGGCCGTATTTATCAACCGGCAGGTAAGTAACTTCGAATCCCCGCTCCTTTAGAAAATGGGTAGTTTCGAGAACAGCATGATGCTCAATAGATGAAGTAATAAAATGATTGCCTTTAACATTGTTATCAAAAGCAAGCCCGCTGAAAGCATAATTGTCAGCCTCCGAGCCACCTCCGGTAAATACTATTTCATCCGGCAGCGCTCCGATAAGTGAGGCGATTTGAGTGCGAGCGTTCTCTACGCCTTCCCTGGCTTCCTGTCCGATAGAGTAAATGCTGGAAGGGTTACCGAAATACTGGTGGAAATAAGGCAACATTTCCTGGACGACATCTGGATGGACAGGTGTGGTGGCGGCATAGTCAAGATAAATCCTTTTCATAGGATACCGTTCCTCCATTCAAACAGGACAAAGCCACGTATATAATTGCTTTCTTCCAGGAAAAGACCAGGCAAGAAAGGGAAATAACCGTTAAGGATAAGAAGATACCTGCGCGGGTTCCTGGAACGCCCAAGTAGACAGGTATCTCTCGCCGGTATCCGGCAAAATAACAACGATCAGTTTGCTCTTGTTTTCCGACCGGCGGGCGACCTGAAGCGCCGCCCATGTCGCCGCCCCGGAGGAGATACCAGCCAAGATGCCTTCCTCACGAGCAAGGCGACGGGCAGTCACGCCGGCATCTTCGTTAGTCACCTTGATAATCTCATCGATCAACTCTATTTTCAAGATATCAGGAACAAAACTAGCGCCGAGACCCTGAATTTTATGCTGACCGACCCGTCCTTCAGATATCAGAGGAGACGATGCGGGCTCCACGGCGATAGCTCTTAAACCGGGCTTTAATTTTTTTAACGTACCGACAACACCGGTAATCGTGCCTCCAGTGCCAATACCAGCAACTACAATATCAACCCGGCCATCAGTATCCCGCCAGATTTCATCGGCGGTGGTGACGCCATGAATCTCAGGATTAGCCGGATTTTTGAACTGGCGCGGCGAAAAATAATTTTGATTCCCAGCAACCAATTCTTCGGCTACACGAACCGCACCAGCCATCCCCTCAATACCGGGAGTAAGAACAAGTCTGGCGCCTAACGCATTTAACAGTTGACGTCTATCATTAGCAACAGTATCGGGCATGACCAAAATCAGTTTATATCCGCGAGCAGCGCAGACAAAAGCCAGCGCAATTCCGGTATTACCGCTGGTAGATTCGACGATAACAGTATCTTTTTTAATATGACCTGCTTCTTCGCTGTCGAGTATCATCGCCACGCCAATACGATCTTTGATACTACTCAAAGGGTTAAAAGACTCAAGTTTAGCTACAATTTCACCTGCCGAATCAGCGGTTAATCTATTCAACCTAACAAGCGGAGTATTTCCGATCAACTCCGTTGAATCATTAGCAATACCACGGATCAAACGGGGGAATTCGATAGACTTATACCGGATCTTCTCAACCGATCTCAAAGGCGCCTCCAATAACTAAAGAACCGCTGAACAAGCCTTCCACCGCGGGGATCTAACATTTACTCCGGGGTAAATTTAGCCCCAACAATTCGTAGAGGAACTTTTTCAGAGGTTCCCTAGATATAATACATGCCAGCTTCCGGAGCTTCAGCCATTTTCATACTTTGTCTTTCTACCAGGTCTTGAAGAGAATTAGAATCCAGAACATCGGTCATAGCTTTTTTAAGGTCTACCCAGATCTCCCTGGTAACACAGAAATCCTTACGAGAACAATAATTCAGATCATCAACGCATTCTACCGGAGCCAGGGAACCTTCAAGCAGACGCACGATCTCAGAAAGTCTGATATCTTTAGCCGGACGAGCAAGCCAGACACCACCCTTCGCTCCTCTAGTGCTCCGAATGATACCGGCTGAGATTAAAGGAGTAATAAGGTGCTCCAGGTACATGGTGGAAATTTGTTGCCGACGGGCCACATCACGCAAGAGGACCGGACGACCGTCGCTATTGAGAGCGATATCGATAAGGGCTCTGATACCATATCGAGATCGCGTCGACAGTTTCATAACTATACCGCCTATTGCATACTATTCTAATCGGATATGCAAAGAATAACATAGAGGTATCCAGGTGTCAACAGTAACGAAGCTAAAACAGGCAACGGGTTACTATCTCGAAGAGCGATTGCGAGCATGTATAATTATTAATCCGGTTGACAGGCCAAACCTGCCATTGTAGACTTCAAAATGGAGGTAAGACATGGGTTCGTTGAGTCATGTAGATCCGGCAATAAAACAGGCAATCGAAGCAGAGCGAAAGAGACAGCAGCAAACCATAAATCTGATAGCATCAGAAAATTACGCGAGCCATGCGGTATTGGAAGCACAGGGCTCCTTTTTAACTGACAAATATGCTGAAGGATATCCCCGGCACAGACACTACGGCGGTTGCGAGAACGTAGACACCGTGGAAGATCTGGCAATCGAAAGAGCGAAACAACTCTTCCATGCTGAACATGCCAACGTGCAACCACATAGCGGAGCGCAGGCAAATATGGCTGCTTATTTTGCAACGGTGGAATACGGAGATACGATAATGGGTATGAGGCTGGCACACGGAGGCCACCTGACCCATGGAGCAGCCTTTAATTTTTCCGGAAAATTTTACAACGTAGTAAACTACAGTGTAGACAGGGAAACAGAAAGGATTGATTACCAGGAAGCAGAGGCATTGGCTCTCCAACACCGGCCCAAATTAATCATTACCGGTTCAAGTGCCTATCCCCGAATAATAGACTTCGAAAAATTCAAGCAGATTGCTGACAGAGTAGGGGCCAAATTGATGGCCGATATTGCCCACATTGCCGGGATGGTGGCTGTCGGGCTTCATCCGACACCAATCCCTTATTGCGATGTTATCACGTCAACAACACATAAAACGTTACGGGGACCGCGGGGGGGGTTTGTGCTTTGTCGAAAGGAACTCGCTTCATCCATCGATCATGCGGTATTTCCCCGGGCACAAGGCGGGCCATTAATGCATGCGATTGCTGCGAAAGCAGTGGCGTTTCATGAAGCGATGCATCCGGATTTTGTCGATTATCAAAGAGCAATCCTGAACAACGCCCAGGTCTTAGCCAGTGAACTGAAACGGCTTGGATTGAGGTTGATCTCAGGAGGCACGGACAACCACTTAATGCTGATAGACCTGACAAAAACGGGGCATAGCGGGAAAA
>JBBITI010000052.1:15857-18075 GCA_037440885.1 Dehalococcoidales bacterium
CCGCTTTAGGGAAAGCCGGTATCGTGGTCAACCATAACCTGATACCATACGACCCCCGGCCCCAGACGTCTACCAGCGGTATTCGTCTGGGCACACCAGCAGTGACCACGCGCGGATTTGGGCCGGAACAGATGAGATTTATCGCCACCAGTATGATAAGGGTAATCGAAAATATCGATAATATCGGGGTGCTGGAGCAAGTCAACCAGGAAGTCATTGAAGTATGCTCTCAATTTCCCGTGCCCGGCCTGGAGTGTTAAGTTATCTACGGGCCAGATACGACAGAGCAAGTTTGACTTTCTCTTCCAAAGAGAGCGAAGAATCGTTAATACCGATAACAGCCCGGTTTGCTTCGACTGCGGAATAACCCAGAGCAGTCAACGCGGCTAACACATCAGCGTTACCATCCGAAATCTGGATAGGCGTGACAGTAGAAATAGAGGTGATCTTGTCCTTCAACTCCAGGATGAGCCGTCCAGCCGTTTTTTTACCAATTCCGGGTACACTGATGAGCATGTCAACGTTGCCGGAAGCAATTATCCCCACCAACTCTTCCGGTTTCATCGCCGATAGAATAGCAAGCGCCAGTTTAGGGCCAATGCCGGATACTCCAGTCAAAATCTGAAAAAGGCTTAACTCCTCGAAAGAGAAGAAACCATAAAGAGAAATATTGTCCTCCCTGACATGCAGATGAGTATGCAGATAGACCGGTGATCCCGGTTTACCCAGCGCAACGAGAGTGGAAGTGGGAATAGAGACCCGGTAGCCAATGCCATTCACTTCAATTACAACCCAATCAGTCCCGGTGGCGACGAGATTACCTCGTAGTGAAGCGATCACCCGATCATCTCCTTTTTCAGGAGCTGAGATAATCGACTTTCGCTAAGGTGACATAACGCTACTGCCAAGGCATCAGCGGCATCATCCGGTTCCGGTGCAACAGACAGACCAAGCTGTAACCTTACCATTTCCTGGATCTGCCCTTTTGAACCAGCCCCGTAGTTACTCACCCTCTGTTTCACCTGAGCCGGAGTATATTCAAAAGCAGGAATACCGCGAGCGGTGACAGAAAGCACAGCAATGGCATGGGAGCGTCCGATAGCCAGAGCAGACCGAACGTTTTTGGCGACGAAAGGCTGCTCAATAGCAGCCGCATCCGGGTGATATTTTTTAACCAGTTTCAGAAGTTGCTGGTACATAAAAAACAAACGCTCCCCGATCGGGGAGCTTGATGGAGCATTGATGGTGCCGAAAGCAGGAGCAATCAGAGAGTTGGCAATTTCATCAACGACACCGTAACCCATAGTCACAGTACCGGGATCGATACCGAGAACCCTCATACCTGGGCGCCGCTCTGGTACTTTTCGAGGACGTCATTAGTAAAATCAACGTTGGCAGTAACACCCTGAACTTCATCAAGTTCTTCCAGTTTATCCAGAAGCTTCAGAGTTTGGAAAGAAGCTTTCTCATCAAGAGAAATGAACGTCTTAGCAAGACTGGTTACCTGGGCACTTTTAACGGGAACCTTATTCTGTTCCAGGCTTTTTCTGACAACCTCAAGCTTGTCCGGTAAGGCATAAATTTCGACGGTCTCGTCTTCAACTTTAACATCTTCAGCACCAGCATCAATGGCGAGAAGAGCCAGATCTTCCGGATTTAACCCTTCAGCTTTTACATTGATAATCCCTTTAGATTCGAAAAGCCAGGTAACGCTGCTACTATCACCAAGACTGCCACCGGCGCGGGAAAACAGGTTCCTGACTTCCTGAACAGTGCGGTTACGATTATCAGTCAGAATCTGAACCAGAATTGCGGCACCACCAGGACCACGTCCGCCTAAAACCATTTCAACCATCGCAGCACCTTCGCCACTGCCACTGCCGCGCTGTATAGCGCGCTGAATATTATCCAGCGGCATATTACTATCGCGCGCTTTTTGAATCGCCAGTCTTAACCGATAATTCGCATCAGGACTGCTACCGCCTTCACGGACAGAAGCGATGATTTCACGCGTAAGCTTGGTAAAAAGCTGACCGCGCTTCGCATCGGTAACTCCCTTCTGGTGTTTGATAGACGACCACTTGGAATGTCCAGACATATCCAGACCTCCTTGACCGCAAGCCTGACATAATTCTACCAAATCAATATAACAGCATCAATATCTTGTAAGCGTCCATAACATATTGGACTGGTCGAGGGGGCAGAAGTTATTCAGATA
>JBBITI010000053.1:0-3689 GCA_037440885.1 Dehalococcoidales bacterium
ATTTCTCCCATAGCATGGAGGATCTCACCGGTATAAACTACACCGGTAGGGTTGTTAGGTGAATTGATTATTATAGCTCGGGTTCTGTTATTTATTGTTGCAGCGATCTTGTTGATATCCGGCACGAAGTCTTTCCCGGTGGGAACGATTTTACTGATGCCGCCATGATTGTCGATGTAGTTCAAGTATTCGACAAAGTACGGAGAAAGAACGATCACTTCGTCTTGGGGATTTAGCACGGTTTTCAGTGCTACGTTCAACGCACCAGCTGCTCCCGAAGTCATCACGATATCGTTACCGGTAAACTTCAAACCCGTCTCGGTTGTCAGGTGCCGTGCGACATCGGTTCGAGTCTCGGCATAACCGGCGTTTTCCATGTAACGGTGTATTCCGGGTGGCGGGTTCTCTGCCAGTCTTTTTAATTCACGGTTAAATTCTGGAGGTGGTTCAACTACCGGGTTGCCTAGTGACAGGTCAAAAACATTCGCAGCTCCATATTTTTGCTTCAGGGCATTACCTTCTTCGAACATCCTTCTGATCCATGACCCTTCAGCCATACCGGTTTTGATCCTGTTGGCGACTGACATTATTCCACTTCCTTCCGTCCAGCTTCAAAGGCTGTCATATTTATTGCTTTTAACTTATCCGGGAAGCGTTGCTCAATTGTCCCTTCCCAGAAATTAACGGGTATGGGTAAGAAACGCGAAGCGCAGCCCAGCATGTATGTATTTAAGGAGCGGCTATCTCCCGCTCTGGCAGCCTCAGTGTTACCTTCGACAAAGAATAATCTGGACGCACGATTTTTAAAATAGCTTCTGACTTCATCATCATCAGGATATTTTTCATGACCAAGATTGACGGCTAAAGGTGGTTGAGCATAATTATTAATAATCACTACAGAACTCTGGTTCAGGTGATTTACCCAGCGGGCAGCCTCTAATTTTTCGAAAGCCAGGATAAGATCAACTTCTCCTTCACGGATCAGCGGCGACCACACTTTTTCTCCTATTCTGATATGACTGACCACCGAACCGCCCCTTTGCGCCATCCCTATGGTATCGGTCTTCTTCACATCAAAACCAGCTTTCATCGCAGTTTCACCGATAATGTCGCTAGCCAGGATAATGCCCTGTCCACCGACACCGATTACAAGCATTCCGTAAGTCTTCATGCATTCTTCCCCGTTTCTTTCGTTAGAATTTGTGGTTGTATGGCGTGCCTTGGACATAATTGTGTACACAAACTGCATTGCTCACCGACACACAGGTTCGAGTTGATTACGGTGTGTTCATCTACGTACTGAATTGCGGAGCAACCCAGTGATAAGCATATTCCGCATTGATTACACTGTCTGGCATCTATTGTATTGGGAATGCCTCGTTTCTTGACTCTCGTGGGGCAGTCACCCCGAACAATAATCACTGATAATTCCGGTGTTTCGAAAGCTGTTTTAACAGCTTTCTGTAATTCTTTCATCTTGAAAGCATCGACGATTGAGAGCTGCTTGACCCCGACGCCGCGTACGATATCTTCGATCTTAACCGAAATAGTGTTCTTACCCTGAGCAGAAATACCGGTACCGGGATGTTCCTGGTGTCCGGTCATTGCCGTTGTCCCGTTATCAAGGATAATCACTATAATCGGAGCCTGGTTGTACACCGCGTCCACCAGTGGGGTTATTCCAGAGTGCAGGAATGTTGAATCTCCGATGATCGCCACCACACGGTTCCTCTCGATCCCTGCTTTAATCATCCCCAGTGCCTCCCCGATGCTGGCGCCCATGCAGGAGCAGGTATCCATAGCATTCAATGGTGGGAAGACGCCAAGAGTATAACATCCAATATCGCCGGTGATTGTCAGTGCCGGTTTCTCGCTTTTCTCTCTAGCACCGGGAATTTTCAATCGATGAGCGGCGGAACTGAGAGCGTGAAACAACCCGGTATGCGAACAGCCGGGGCACAAAACCGGAGGCCTTTTCGGCAAACTTGATAGATCGACTTTAGGTAGCCTTTTCATTTCCGGTAACAGTCCGGCTTTGATACCAGCCCTGGCCACTGCATCGGTATCTAATTCTCCGAGTCGGGGAACATATTCTTTCCCGATAACCTTAATTCCCATCGCTAGTATATTTTGTTGCAAAAAGGGATCAAGCTCTTCAATGACTAATATCTTATCAACCCGGCTGGCGAATTCTCGGATCATTTTTTCCGGTAAGGGATAAGTCATACCAAGACGCAGAAACGACGCTTCAGGGAAGATTTCTTTAGCGTACTGGTATGAGATGCCACTGGTAATAATACCCAGTGTCTTATCACCCATTTCAAAACGATTCAAGATGAAGCTTTCCGAATATTGGGCTAGTTTTATTAATCTGTCTTCGATAATTGCGTGACGTAGACGGGAGTATATCGGAATCATCACATACTTCGCCGTATCATGTTTAAAAGTCACTGGTTTGGCAGGAACAAACCGCTGGTTTTTCAGTTCGACAACTGCCTTAGAGTGAGAGATCCTGGTGGTGGTACGGACGATAACGGGTGTATCAAACTGTTCACTTATGTTAAAAGCATAAGTCATGATATCGTAAGCTTCCTGGCTGTCTGAAGGCTCGAGCAATGGCACTTTCGCCAGCACGGCTAAGTGCCGGTTATCCTGTTCCCCCTGGGAACTATGGGTACCTGGATCGTCGGCATTAATAACAACCATCCCACCGTCGATTCCTGTTGTTGATGCTGCCATGAAGGGGTCGAGTGCCACGTTTAAGCCGACTTGTTTTAATGAGACCAACGCCCGGGCTCCGGCATATGCTGCACCCAGGCTCACTTCCATGGCAACCTTTTCGTTAGTTGACCATTCAGCATATACATCGGGAAAACGGGCGATATTTTCTAAAATTTCAGTACTCGGTGTACCCGGATAAGCAGCGGCGACCTTGATTCCGGCGTGATAAGCTCCCCAGGCAAATGCTTCATTTCCTGATAGTAGTTTTTTCATTCTGAACTCACCTTTTTATTCTAAGCATTTCAGTCATTTCGTAAAAACGATATGTTTTTCCCAGTCTGGCGAAGTATTCGGAAAATCAGACCGGGAATGAGCCCCCCGGCTTTCTTCCCTGATCAAAGCGGCTTCTGTCATTAAACGGCCAGTTAATATCAGGTTGCATAACTCATTATCCGGGCGATCAACCGGTGCCGGTAGCATTTTCTCCCATGCAGCTAACGTATCTCCTGTTTCTTCAAGTCCCGTAGCATTACGGATTATTCCCACCTTTTCCCACAGCAATTCCTGAAGTGCCGACAAACTAGGACTACGTGATGAAGTAGACGGCGTTCGGAGCGCCAATTTCCGATGTATGTAATATTCCTCGTTAATTACGGAAGTAGTCTCTCCGGTCCCAATCGTATGGCTGATAATGCGGCGTCCGAAAACGAGGGCTTCCTGTAATGAATTGGAAGCCAGACGGTTCGCGCCATGAAGACCGGTGCAAGCTGTTTCTCCGCAAGCGTATAATCCGGAGATATTTGTAGCTCCCCAGTGATTGGTGCGTACACCGCCGATCATATAGTGCGCTGCTGGAGCAACCGGAATCATTTCCCCAAGAATGTCGATGCCCTGCTGCAAACAAACTCGATAAATATTGGGAAACCGGGTGGTCACGGTGCGGGCCGGCATGTGTCTGAGATCGATGA
>JBBITI010000053.1:3699-18046 GCA_037440885.1 Dehalococcoidales bacterium
AGACGTGATCCGCACTCGTTTTTTCCATTTCATAAAGGATACTGCGGGCAACCACGTCCCGCGGTGCCAAATCACGTTCTGGAGTATAGTCCTGCATAAATGCTCGACCAGCGTTATTTCGTAAAACTCCGCCTTCACCCCGTACTGCTTCGGTGATCAGAAAAGGCGTCACTCCAGGGAGACGCAGGGCGGTCGGATGGAATTGGAAGAACTCCATATCAACTATTTCCGCTCCCGCATTATAAGCGAGAGCGATACCATCTCCCGTGGCAACTTCGGAATTGGTGTTGAAGCGATATAATCTACCGGCTCCACCGGTTGCCAGTACCAGATAGCGGCAGCCTATATCTTCCACAACACCGCTAATTGTATCCATCACCTTGATGCCTTTAATTGTCTGGTTGTGAACCAGAATCGCAGTGACCAGCGAAAATTCACGCACCCGGATTTGAGAAGCTCGTACCCGGTTGCTTAGAGTGGTCTCGATATGTTCACCGGTGCTGTCTCCGCCTGCATGCAAGATACGCGGAACCGAATGCGCCGCTTCACGGGTCAAAGCGATTTCACCTTCCTGGGTATCAAAAGGAACACCAAGAGCTACCATTTCCATGATGCGGTCGGGCGCTTCAGTAACCAGTATCCGCACTGATTCCTCATCACTCAGCCCGGCACCGGCGGCTATCGTGTCCTGAAAATGTAGATCGGGAGAGTCGTTTGAACCGATGGCAGCCGCTATACCACCCTGGGCGTAGCGGGTATTGCATTCATCGATGCTGCCTTTGGTTATTATCAGGACGCTGCCGTGCTCACGTGCTAACAACGCCGTATATAGACCGGCAATACCGCTCCCAATTATTATGTAATCGTATTGCTTCATAATAATCGCTTCAATCCAGCGTTTACTAGATTACGGCTTCAACATGGCGTGCACTGTGACACTGTAAGTTGACCGCAACGGGGAGGCTGGCGATATGTGTGGGAAAGACCTCGATATGGACTGCTAACGCAGTGACTCGACCTCCATAACCCATCGCTCCGATTCCAATGTTATTGACTTTTTCCAGGATATCTTTCTCGAGGTTACCGATTTCAGTGTCCTGATTTGGTTCACCTGCTTTTCTCAATAGAGCTTTTTTAGATAGTAATACAGCTTTTTCGACGGTGCCACCGATACCCACGCCGATTATCACCGGAGGGCAGGGATTGCTACCAGCTTCTTCCACCGTATGAACGACGAAATCCGTTATGCCCTGGCGTCCTTCAGCCGGTGTAAGCATTTTCAACCGGGTCATGTTCTCTGCCCCGCCACCTTTCGGCATCACAATGATTTTCAGGTGTTCGCCCGGAATGATATCTGTATGGATGACAGCCGGAGTATTATCTGTTGTATTGTTACGGTCAGAGAATGGCTGGCTGACTATTGATTTCCGCAGATAGCCTTCTATATATGCCTGACGAACTCCTTCATTGACCGCCGAATACAGATCGCCTCCGGTAATATGAATATCCTGACCGATTTCCAGAAAAACCACGGCGACTCCGGTATCCTGACATAATGGGATACCCTCTCGATTCGCAATTTTGATATTTTCCAGAATCCGGGTTAGAGTCTCAATGGCGATCGGAGACTCTTCGTTTTTTAGCGCTTTTTCCAGAATATCTGAGACGTCTTTCGGTAAATGTAGGCAGGCTTCTTGAAACAAGCGAGCAATTGTCGCAGTGATCTGTATTGTCTCTATCTCGCGCATTGATTCTTCGCTTAAAAAATACTTCTTGCCTATTAACGGCTTTTTTCGTTTTTTTCTACCAGGTTCTTTCTCAGTTCGATACACATTGCTGGAGTGTCTATCTGCATCGGGCATCTGACTTTGCAGCGACCACAGGTCAAGCAAGTGTATGCGAGAGCGGCTGCTTTCTCGGGCTTGTTGCTGATCATTCCAGCCCAGACCATACCACAACCAGCGAAATATTTGTCGCCGAAATGTCCGGCTGTGACGGCGAACACCGGACACTCGTAAAGACATCCGCCGCAGCGTAAACAGTATAGTGCTTGCCCGAGAACAGGATCTTTAGCAAGTTCGGTGCGTCCTCCGTCCAGGAATATCACGTGTAACTCTTTTGGTCCATGTGCCCCATATGTAATCGTTTTTTCAATATCGCCTGTCTTGCTGGGTCCGGATATCAAACTTACATATGAAGGGACGGTGTAGTTGGCAAAGCGCCATGTTACCTCGGAGACTTTATTGGCATCCGATAGCGTTGGTACCAATTTTTCCATACCAATAAGGGCTATGTGAATCGGCGGGGCACCGGTTGCTAATCGGATATTACCTTCATTTTCGATTATGAACAGGGTCCCGGTATCGGCTGCGACTACATTCGCACCGCTCATGCCGACATCGGCCAGAAAATATTTTTCGCGGAGCAGTTGGCGGGCGACTTCTACCAGTCGGGCAATATTGTCCGCAGGTAGCTTTTCTTCTATCAGTTTAGAAAATAGTTCGGCTACGTCTTCTTTCGGGACGTGTATGGATGGCGAGAGTATATGCATCGGCCGGGAACCTAATTTCTGGATAATGAATTCCCCCAGATCCGTTTCGAAGACCTCATTGCCGCGGTGTTCCAGGTGCTCTCTTAATTCGATTTCCTCGCCGGTCATGCTCTTGCCTTTAACGATCAATTTTCCCGAACCGACCAGCTTGTCAACAATCCCGAGAGCATCATCGATAGTGCTGGCAATATATGCTTTTCCCTTGTTGTATTCAATTGATTCACAAGCCTTTTTTGTCAGGTTTTCCATATCATCGATAGCCCGTTTTTTGATATCCCGGACCTCTTCTGCGAGTTTAATCGTGTGCGGAAAACGTTTCATGGCTTCGTTAATATTTCCACGATAGCTTTTGATTGCGCGCGACAAAGCTAGCTTTATGCGGTCGTTATAAGCTGCGTCCATTATTTCTTTTTTATATTCGCTAAAGACAGACATCTTTAAACTCCCATAGCCCTTGCCACGACCTGTGCCAGATCGACGACCTCGACGTTTTCAGCTTTCAGTTCTTTCAGCCCTGTTTTTAACTGCATGATGCAGCCCGGACAGTGTGTTACGATCATCTCTGCCCCGGTCTCCAGTAGTTCCTTCGCTCGGTTCACTGCCAAAATTCTGCTCATTTCCGGGAAAACAGCTTCGAAACCGCCGCCTCCCCCGCAGCAGGTGGCCCACTCGCGCTTTGTCCATTCCGGTTCGACCAGTTCGATTCCCCGAATTGCCTTCAAAACGATGCGTGGTTCATCGACGATCCCCATATACCGTACCAGTTGGCATGGATCGTGGTACGTTGCCTTGATATTTTTAGGAAACGTTAATGACAGTGAAGGTGCTTTCTCAGCGACGATCTGAGAAAAATGCTTGACTTCAGGTCCGTTCGAGTGTTTTCCTATCAAATCACATAAGGTAAACGTACAAGACGGTACGATGCTGATTATGTGTTCTATTTTTTGCGCTTTCAATCGTTGTGCTACTGAATTAGCGTGTTTTTTAAATTCTTCTTCCAACCCCATGTAATGCAGCAAACCACCACAGCAAGGCTCTTCATTCCCCAGATAACCGATTTTTAATCCCAGTTTCAACAGCACTCTCACGGCATCTCGGAGTACTTCTGCGTCTTCTTCGCTATTGCCGCGAGTCATTACTTTACGGTATATGCCGGCCGCATCGATACCGAACTTTTTCGGAAGAGAAGCCATTCCCATCGCAACATCCGAAACGCCGCTTTTATCCATCTTCCGCGTGAGTGACATTAAAGATTCTAATTCTCTGGAATATTGATAGCCACATCCGGCAAAGAAAATTACCGGAGCAGTCTGTGGTAAATCAAGCCCCTTTGCCCATTTACTGCCGGCATCTTTGCCAGCACCTAGTAGATTGTGTTTGTTTGTGATATTGTCTGCTAGATAAGCTAAACCGGGAGGAATTAGTCCTTTGTTACCCATCGATCACCTCTGGAGATTAGTGAAATGAAAAAGCTGGTCCGTTCAACTCGGTTGCCAGCACAGGTTTACAAAAATACCGGACATTTTACATATACAGTCTAGCCAAACGAGATGATGATGTCAAAAACAAATGCCTCAAGGGTATTCCTCTGAAAGCGGTGAAAGATTAAGTTACTTCAGACTGGTGGTATCAGTTCTGTAATTCGGTTATGTTAAAAGGTAAATATTGTCAGATCACTCTGGATGAGCGCCCTGTCTCTTATATATTGAAAAAAAGCAAGCGCGCTCGTTTTTTAAGGATGGAAATTCGTCCGGAAGAGGGACTTGTTGTCACAGTCCCCCACCACTGTTCCGGTCGAGATGTCCGCCATTTTCTGGAGCATAAAAGCTCTTGGATAACCATGAAATTAGCTGAATTTGGTCCGGATATTTCCAATTCACCGCAGTTGAGTCATGGCGAAAATGTACCTTATTTAGGTTCAAAGCTAAAAATTGAGGTCCGAGATATTTTCGGTCAACCAGCTAAAATAAGTCTAATAGGAAACAGTCTAGTTGTCTTGATTTCTGGAGACGACCATCTCGAATCAGTTATTGAGGGATGGCTGCGACAGCAAGCGAGATTGATACTCGGTAACATTATTGAGGCACAATCATCCCGGATGAGGGTGACCTATAACAGGTTCTATTTGAAAAGCCAGCGGACTATCTGGGGGAGTTGTTCCCGGAAGCAGAATCTCAATTTTAATTGGCGACTGGTGATGGTTCCCCAACCGGTCATATCATATGTAGTGATTCATGAGTTGGCCCATCTCAATGAAATGAGCCATTCCAACAGATTCTGGCAGATAGTTGCAGATCATTGTCCTGACTGGCGTATCCATCGTCAGTGGTTGAAGGATCACGGTAATGAATTGAACCGGATATTACGACCACGTCGGAATAACAAACGTTAATCAGTTCTAAGCTTCTTTCCGGGAATGAGCCAGCGCTCGCAGGCGCATCGTCTCATTCAGGGTTTTCTTTCTTAATCTTGTATTTGCCGGAGTAACTTCGACCAGTTCGTCTTCATTAATAAAATCAATTGCTTGTTCCAGGCTGAATATAATAGCCGGAGTAAGCTTGATAGCGATATCTGAAGTTGAAGAACGGATATTCGTTTTCTTTTTTTCTTTACACACGTTTACGGCGATATCCTGTGTTCGGGCATGCATGCCGATAATCATGCCCTCATAAACAAAAGTGCCCGGTTCTACGAATGTAAGGCCTCGACCCTGGGCATTGTTTAATCCGTAAGTAACAGCGGCCCCGGACTCCGATGCTACCAGTACCCCGGTTCGTGTCGAAACGATATCGCCTTTCCATGGTTCATAGTCGAGAAAAGTGCTGCTCAAAATTCCCTCACCACGGGTAGCCGTGAGAAAAGCAGAACGAAAACCAATGAGTCCCTTGGTAGGAATTTTAAACTGCATTCGTACCCCACCGCGATCATCATGCCTGACATCAATCATCCGGGCTTGCCGTTTCCCCAGCATTTCGGTAACGATGCCGATATGAGACTCCTTCACTTCAATGCTAAGTAATTCGAATGGTTCCATCTTTTTACCATCTACCATCTTGATAATAGCTTCGGGACGGGATACCTCTAGTTCGTATCCTTCGCGGCGCATATTTTCAATCAGGACCGCCAGATGTAGTTCTCCTCGCCCTTTAACCATGAAAGTATCCGGACTATCTGTTTCCTGGACTCGCAAACTGAGATTGGTCTCCATTTCGCGAAAGAGCCTGTCTCGGAGTTGCCGTGTAGTACTGAAACGTCCTTCACGTCCGGCGAATGGTGAAGTGTTTACTCCGAAAGTCATTTCAACTGTAGGTTCGCCGATCTCGATACGTGGTAATGGTTCCGGAGCTTCCGGATTGGTGATGGTATCCCCGATCTTCGCCTCCGAAATTCCGGTGATCGCCACGATATCCCCGGCGGAGGCTTCTTCGACCCGGTTCCTTTTCAGCCCGAGGTGAGTGAAGACCTCGGCGATTTCGGTTTCGGCGGATATGCCGTCAGTGCCGATGCAAACTACGCGTTCACGCGGTGAAATTTTCCCTCTCCAGATACGCCCGATAACGATCCGTCCCTTATGGCTGTCGTAGTCCAGGTTGGATACCAGCATCTGAAACGGTCCGGTCTCGATCTGCGGTGGCGGGACTTTCTCCAGAATAATATCGAAAATCGGTAAAATATCGGTGCCCGGTTGTTCGAGGTCCGTGCTGGCGGTACCGTGCTTGCCGCTGGCATAAACAATCGGAAAATCCAGTTGGTCGGCACTGGTTGCCAGTTCCAGGAACAAGTCCTGGGTAAGTTTAATGACTTCGGCGATCCTCGCGTTTTCGCGGTCTACTTTATTAATAACCACGATCGGTCTTAGTCCTTTCTCGAAAGCGCGCCGTAATACGAAAGCGGTTTGCGGCATCGGTCCTTCAACTGCATCTACCAGGAGAAGACAGCCGTCAGCCATGTTGATCACCCGCTCCACTTCTCCGCTGAAATCGGCATGTCCCGGAGTATCGATAATATTTATTTTGACGCCGCGAAACTCGACCGCGGTGTTTTTTGCCATGATTGTGATGCCTTTTTCCCGTTCAAGAGCGTTGCTATCCATGATCAGCTCACCGACTTCCTGGTTATTCCGGAAGATATGGCTCTGCTTCAGTAAGGCATCCACCAGGGTTGTCTTGCCGTGATCGACATGGGCGATTATGGCAATGTTCCGAATATCATTTCGATACATCATAGTTTTACCGGGGTTCTCCTATCAGTGATTTGTAGAGTCAGTATTTGAATAAGCAGCGTGATTGGTAATACCGGAGTGGATAATGACGAAGAAATACCGGTCCTATTCTTGTTGCTACCGGTTGCTTGAGCTTGCTCTGAAACGATGTAAATAATAGGAATTGTAAAATGTAACTATCATTGGTTTGCTGGTATTCTTCTAAAATTTAATAATATCATGTGATGGAGACTTTCGTATAGTATCAATCTCTTGCCACTAAGAGGACTTCAGGCTAGAGGATGATTTGACTTTGTCGATGATAGGGACGAGAATTAAATTGTCGTTTAAGGGGTATGCAGTATGGGAATATACAGCTATTCGGAATGGGACGGGACACAGGATTGGGCGAAAGCCGACGCTGACGATATTCTAGCTGAGCTCGAGCGTAATCTCATGAACCAGGGTGATCTTTCACAAGCATTGCGCATGTTACAGCGCTACGGCATTCGCGGTAGTAAACAGATGCCTGGTATACAGGAACTTTTGCAGCGCCTGCGCCGGCAGCGCCAGCAAAATCTTGAAAAATATAATCTCGACTCAATGATCGACGATATCCGGCAGAAGCTTGAACAGATTATTAAAACGGAAAGAGAAGGTATCCGGAAAAAACTGGAAGAAACAGAAGAAAAAACTGGTCGACCGGATAATCCGCTCTCACCTGAAATGCAACAAAAATTGCTACAGCGGATCAAAGATCTCGCTGCCCAGAATATTGAAAAACTGGACGTGCTCCCTTCCGATATGGGCGGGCAAATCAAGCAGCTTTCCAGTTACGATTTTATGGACGCTGACGCCCGGCAGCAGTTCCAGGAACTGATGGATATGCTCAAGCGTAATGCCATGTCCTCATATGCCAAAAACATGATGCAGCAAATGCAAAAAATGGACCATCAGACGATATCACGTATCCGCCATATGATGGAAGCCCTTAATCAGATGCTCGAAGACCGTTTGCACGGCAAAGAGCCGGATTTTCACCAGTTCATGCAACAATTCGGTGAATTTTTCGGTCCAAATCCGCCCAGGAATCTTGATGAACTAATTGAACAAATGCAGCGGCAGATAGCGCAGGCCCAGTCTTTATTGAATAGCCTGTCTCCCGAAGACCGTCGGTCTCTGGAAAAAATGCTCAATTCCATGTTTGACGAGGGTACCCAGTTTGAAATGGCTAAACTGGCCGCTAACCTGGAAGCATTATTTCCCGGCGATGAACTCCGTCAGCGGTATCGGTTTACCGGGGAAGAGTCGCTTTCATATAACGAAGCTATGAAATTGATGGAAGAATTGCAGAAGATGGACCGCCTGCAAGAGCAATTATCTCAGGCACAGCGCAGTTATTCTTTAGAAGGTATCGATGAAGATTTACTCAAGGAATTACTCGGTGTGGAATCGGCCGCTGACCTGGATAACTTGCGGCAGATTACTCGCGTTCTGGAAGACGCTGGATATATCCAGAAGAAGAATGGCCGGTATGAGTTGACACCGCGTGGTATGCGGAAAATAGGCCAAAGGGCTTTGCATGAGATTTTTTCTCACCTTAACAAAGACCGTATGGGCGGTCATACTACCCGGAAACGAGGTGGAGGGGGCGAGCGTCTGGAAGAGACCAAAAAATATCAGTTCGGTGACGATTTTGAGCTTGACCTGCAAAAAACGATCATGAATTCGTTACGACGGGGAAACACCGGGATTCCGGTGAAGATTACGCTTGATGATTTCGAAGTCAGCCAGCGCGAAACTCTGACCCGAACGGCGACCGTCTTGATGGTCGATTTAAGTCTGTCTATGTTTATGAATGGCCGCTTACAGGCAGCGAAACGGACGGCCATTGCTCTGGACAGTCTCATCCGTAGCCAGTATCCCAAAGATAATCTTTATATAATAGGCTTCTCTCAGCGCGCCGGAGAGATAAAAAAAGAAGACCTGCCATTTGTGAACTGGAACGGATATGAACATGGTACCAATATCCAGCATGCTCTCCTGCTGGCGCGTAAAAAGCTGGCCAAAGAACGCAGCGGTAATAAACAAATAATTCTTATCTCCGATGGTGAACCGACCGCGCATATCGAAGGGGAAGTGGTCCATTTCCAGTATCCGCCTTCTTACCGTACCATTGCGATGACATTACGGGAAGTAATCCGGTGTACTCAGAAAGGGATAGTCATAAATACTTTTATGCTTGATGAATCCAGCTATTTCACCCGCTTCGTAATCGAAATGGCTTGTATCAACCGCGGTCGCGTCTTCTTCGCCAACCCCGGTGACCTCGGTAAATATGTGCTGGTCGATTATGTTTCCGGGAAGAACCGGAAAGTGATTTAGATTTTCTCGCACATACCGCGAAATTCAGTTTGTATGTCCCTTGTAGCTTGGAATATCATTCGCATTATTAGATAAAAAAAAGGCTGGTCATTCGACCAGCCTTTTCTCTCTGGGAATATCGTGCGGCTACCAGGCTTTGCTGATGATGGCAACCCCGTTGTTCCCGGCGTAACCGTAGCTCTGAGCCAAACCGACTTTGGGATTATTGGTTATCTGGTAGCCAGTGGCTTCCTGTCTGATCTGCTTACCAACTTCAATAACTTGCCAGAGTCCCTGGGCAACAGTCGCTTCGCCGAAAGCTCCGAATCCGCCGCTGGCGCAAACCGGAACTTTCCCATCAGGAACATTGAAATGGCCGGCGCGGAACATCTTTTCCGACCCACCATAGCCAACATCAAAAATCATGTCAAGATAGGTGAAGTAGTGCCAGCAGGAGTTATCCGGTAGTTCAACGACATCGATATCGGAAGGCTTGCGTCCGGATGCTTTGTAAGCTGCCTGGACCGCATTACGGCTTTCACTGTAAGGCTGGACGCCCGGGCGGGGATAAGCGCTGAGGTAGGTGAGTATTATCGTTGGATCACCGTACGAAGCGGATCCCATCGTACAGGCGTCGATCCTCAAGGGTTTCTTGGTATACTTATGTGCTTGGTCCAGAGGCATGATAATCATTGCTGCCGCTCCATCAGAAGTAGCGCAGATTTCATAGAGCCTCAAAGGATCGCATACCATATTAGATTTCAGGACTTCCTCTTTGGTGAAGATTCTCTTGTAACGGGCATTAGGGTTACCAACCCCGCCTCTACTGGTGATGACCTTGATCATTGCCATATCGTCTTCGGTCGTACCGACTATTTTCATTCTCTTGCGCATTTCCATTGCCCAGTAAGCCGGGTTGGTCTCGCCAGTCATCACATAACGATAATAATCGTAGTCAAATTTGGCGTCGGTCGACTGCGGGCGGAAAAACCCTCCGGCGGATTTGTCTGTTCCAACCGCGCATACAATATCATGTTCGCCACTAGCTACGGCTAAGCAGGCTTCTCTCAGGATCGATTGTCCGGAAGCACAGGCATTAACCACGTTAGCGATCGGAATGCCGGTACGTCCCAGTTGCGTGGTAATCGATGTTCCCGTTAAGAGTCCGGGGACTCCGGTGTTTCCTGATATCCACATATAAGCGCCGGCAGCCATCGCCTGTACTTCGCGCCAGTTCATATTGGCATCATTTAAAGCATTCTGGATTGCAACGACACCCATTTCGGCCATTGATTTATCGGGGAATTGGCCCCAGGGGTGAAGACCCATACCGACTATAGCAAGCTCTCTATTCTTCACTCTCTCACTCCTTATTTCTTGCTTGAAACCGGCTTAAAAGCCCAGGTAATATATTCGTTCTTATCGTCTTCGAAGAGCTTTCGCGTCGTCATTTCGACTTCGGTATCAAAATCGACCTTGTCGGTTGTAAGCATACCAAGTACTCTTAGACCTTCCGGAAGATCGATCATGCCGATCGGGAATGGTTCGAAAGGTTCCATTTTGAAAGGCGCCGCCGGCGGATAGACCTGTACTGTCCAGGTATAAATTTTGCCGCGACTGGAAAGATTGACTACTTCTACATTCTCCGTCTTCTTCTCACAGTCTGGATTAGGGCAGAACGCCTGCTTCGGGAACGACATTGCGCCGCATTTCTTGCATCGGCTGCCGATAAGCTGGGGCTTCTCAGCCGGCCAGGTGAACAGACCCTCTATCAAGGGGACTTTATTCTTTGCCACTAATAACCTCCTAAGTGTGTTCCGTACTCGATCGGTACGTTATAAGTGTTAGTATAACCTTGTCTCGATTATATCCTTCGTGATAGAATAGCGTCAACTCTGTGCTGCTGTTATTTATTACAAATACTATATATAAGGACGGAAACAAGGAGGCTACATGGTTATAGATGCTCACATGCACCTTAGTGGGACTGGTTGGGTAAGGGGCAAGTATTTACGGTTTGTCTGGAAGATGTATGTCACCGAGTATAACCGGGTGCATAAAACAAACAAGACCATTGATGACTTCAAGAACATGTTGACGGCGATGAAGCCATCAGTGGTTGACCCTGAGGGTGATGGTGTGATCGAATTGATGGACAAAGCAGGGGTTGACAAGGCCGTTATCTTCCCTGTGGATTGGGAGGCTGTAACCGGCCCCCCGCCAGTTCCATATAGAGATCAGAATAAAGCTCATGCCGATGCGGCAAAGAAACATAAGGGTCGGTTCATACCGATATGTGCCCTTGATCCCAGGCGGGGGAATGCGATGGAACTTGCCAAGGAAGCCATTGAAGATTGGGGAATGAGGGGATTCTACTTCATGCCGGCTACGGGATTTAAACCGGATGATCCAGTTTGTTTCCCATTCTATGAAAAATGTCTTGACTGGAAAGTACCCGTTATTATCCATTGCGGGAAGGAAATAGCTCACTGGGACTATAATCATCCGACACTAAGGATAGCCAACGTAGCTCTCATGTACCCTGAGCTTAAGGTCGTACTCGGACACGCTGGTACAAGAATATATAGAAATGAAGCCATAGAAGCTTGTATTATTCCTAATCTCTACATGGACTTTTCAGAGTACCAGGGATTTTGGCGCTTACAACCTGAATATTTTTACCAATGGTTGCGGGATGCCATTGATGCCTGTGGTCCTGAGAAGGTTATGTTTGGCAGTGGTTTCCCCAATCCGAACGTATTGACCCCTGAAGCTGAGTGGGTGAAAGCAATCCAGGAACCGAAAACAAATATCAAGTTCACCAAAGACGAGTTAGACTGGGTGATGGGGAAGTCTGCCCAGGCTGTCTTTGATATTTCGTAGTTATTAATAACAAAAGAGTTAGGCACAGAGAGCTGCGACCAAATTGAAATTGTTATTCAGATAAGTTTGATGAGCGGTAGCAGCTCTCTGGTAATATCAAAAACGGAGGTTTTTCAATGGCTGATATCATGGATGTCATATCCACGAGGAGAAGTATCAGAAGATTCACCGATGCTCCTGTGTCAGATGAAGTCGTCGCTAAACTGATCGAAGCCGCTCGCTGGGCACCGAGCGGTGAGAATGAACAACCTTGGCGCATCATTGTTGTACGCAATCCTGAAACCAAGGCTAAGATCGCCCAGATCGCGAAACTGGGAACCGGTGGCCGAGTCACGGCAGAATATAGCCTGTCAGACTATTGGCAGAAGAAATGGGCTGGTGTAAAGAATCCGGAAACGAGAGCTAAACTGTTCCGGACGATGTATACCGGTCAGGCATCGGAATTTGCCGGTAATGCCCCGGTTGTCATGGTCGTTATCGGAGAACTCCAGGAAATGTTCGATACTCCTTACGACCTATCCTGCGCTATCATGTGTATGCTTCTGGAAGCCCATTCTTTGGGACTGGGTGCCTGTTGGGTCCATGGACCTTCAGTATATCCTTCATTGGTAAAGAGGATGAAAGAATTCTTGAAAATCCCGACCGGTATGGGTCAGTACAAACTGATCGCAACCATTTCTGTCGGATGGCCTGCGGAAAGCCCCAAAGTCAGAGAGAAGAAGAACTTTGAAGACATTGTTTTCTGGGAAGAATTCGGTAGGAAGGAGAAACCGTAATGGACGAGAAAGTCACCTATTTCAATGATTTATTAGTTAGGTTAGAGGAGATTTTCTACCACGAATTGTCCGGAATGACTCATGCCAAGGTCGAATATGTTGGAACAGACTACCTGAAAGATAAAAACATCCAGGGTACATCTGTCGAACAAGTAACTGAAAACTGCATTAAAGAAATCAAGGCAGGCGGGCTTGTTGAAGACATCGCTTTTACCCGTGGCGGTGGTGGCATCTTACTCACTCTTAACGTCAAGGACTGCATACACCTGCCGATGGAAGCCAAACTTAAGTCCAGCCAGAAGAACGAGGGTGGGGTCGCCCCATATATGTGCCCGATAGCGAATATGATCCTGGACCGGATTTTAAATATATTGAAATATGAAATGGTCTATAATGCTTCGCTAGAAAAAATCGATATCGACGCCGGAGAGTGTGTTCTTAAGTGCGTGGTCTACGAGAGTGCCGATAAGATCGGCCAGGTCGGAGATTGGCGGGGTCCCACCACTTAATCATACTGAATTAGATAAAGTATCAGACAATACTGGTTCCCGAAAGATAAAGGGGAATGATATTGTGCCGGGACGGCAGGAATAGCATTCCCCTTTTTAGTATCCGGGGACTTCAGAAAAAAACAGTTCTAGTCCCTTTTTTCCTTATCGCATCGCAGGCAGCGGCTGGCTTCTTCTTCCGCTGTCGATTTACTATATCCGGACTCGACTTCGCAAAAGCAGGTTATCCGCTTAGCGACAGGAGTAATCGCTATTTCGGGCCGGCGTTTCTCCTCGGCTTCTTCAAGTGCCGGTAGTTCTTTTTCCGGTGGAGCTAATTTCTGCTCGATATTTCCCGCACCACCTAAGTACTTGTCGATGGAGATAGCTGCTTGCCTGCCGGAGGCGATAGCTTCGATGACGGAAGCTGGACCAGTTATGGCATCACCACCGGCAAAGATGCCCGCTTTTTCCGTGGACAGGGTGTCGGCATTTGCCGTAACGATGTTTCCCCGCCCCACCGCCAGACCGAATCCGGTCGGGATCTCCGGCTGTTGGCCAAGCGCTTCGATGAGATTATCAAATTCCATCTTGAATTCACTGCCCGGAATCGGTTCCGGCCGCTTGCGGCCGCTGGCATCAATAGCCCCCAGCTTCATGCGGATGCATTCTACTTCCAGGACATTGCGCGACTGTGTGATTTTCGTGGGATTAACCAGGTACTCGATCCTGATGCCTTCGGCCAGAGCCTGGGCCACTTCTTCCGGATTGGCCGGCATCTCTTCCCCCGTTCGCCGGTACAGCAGGGTCACCTCTTTGGCCCCTAACCGTAGAGCAGACCGGGCTGCATCAACTGCGGCATTACCCCCCCCGGCTACCGCTACCCGTTGGCCGACTTTCATCGGTTTACCCAGACTAATGTCACGCAGGAAAGTGACGCATTCGCTGATACCGGGACTGTTTTCCCCATCGACTCCAAGCTTGGTGCCTTGATGAGCCCCGATAGCGACAAATACGGCATTGAAGCCCTCTTTAAGCAGGCTCTCCGGTGAGTCTATCCGGGTCCCAGTATTGATGGTCACTC
>JBBITI010000054.1:0-9278 GCA_037440885.1 Dehalococcoidales bacterium
CGCCAACTTCTTTTTGTTTTTCATCGATATAAAGGTGTTGCCGTGTCAACTTGTCCTGTATCTCTGGATGGCTGAGACATCTTTCATACCATTGATCCCGACCGATCACACCGTCATCAGGAAAAGAGAGTTCGGGAGCGTAAAATTTATCCATGCGGCGGTAGGTTTCATCATCCTGCCCATATTGAGTATAGGTCTGAAAGTACTCCTCCATGAAATGTACAATCTTGTCGTACACTGAGTTCACTGAATCAACCTCACTTTCATCTTTTTGCAATCAACATGAGTTCGCAGCGAAAATTATCGAAGATCAAGCAGCTTCGCCGGATTCTCTTTCACCATCAATTCAATTTCTTTCGGAGAAAGTCCGTTTCGCATGAGAATTGCCATGAAATATCTCATGCCTTCAGCCGGAGGCGGGTTCCAGTATTGCCCGAGGTCGGTACTCATGATGCAATTTTGAGCGCCAATAGTTTTGATCGTATTTACTCTTTCACGGGGATCGTGGCAAAACTCGGTCGGCAGGAGACTGACGATAGTCTGTTCAATGAAAGCGCCCATTCCGGCCAATTGCTGGAGTTCTGCGACTGTAAGGGCCTTTTCCACGAATTCATGATCGGAAGGGTGAGTAATGACTATTCTGTCGATTTCCATCTCGCGTGCTTTTTTGACCAGGGCAAAAGTTTCCGGGGGAGAGATGTGACCGCTTGCTAAAACCATACCGTGGCTTTGCACTATTTTGAGGATTTCTTTTATTTCCGGAACCAGTTCTCCTTTCGCATTGAGAATGGAGAAACCGTCTCCCTTCAATTCGATACCCAGTTTTCGCATTTTACCCCGGGAGTTGGATGATGAAAAAGTCGGCATCCAGACTATGCGCGCACCCATCGCTGCATGTTTCTCCAGGGCATCGGCATTTAACCCTCCGATCTCGAAGTCAAGACAGACACTGCCGAATACTTTTACTTCGGGTACCAGTTGTCCCACCGTTATGGTCAACGGTGTAGTCGGATAGCTGTGGTTCTTGATGACGATCGCGCGCATTCCGACTTGCCGGGCTTGTTTCGCTGCTTCAAGGACATCGAGACGGCAGGGAAAGACGTCCGGACCCGAATGCAGATGCATATCGATAGCGCCCCGTAACAACTCATCAAGATTAGGTTCTCCCATTGACTCCTCCTATTAACCGATAATTTTACAACTTAATCGGTATGATTCCACCAAATTTTTTATATTCACTAAATGATCATCCGGTATCAGGGGAATTCCTTCTATCGGATAAGGTCGGTCCAAACTGGCATACCTGGCTCTGCCAAGATGGTGCAACGGCAGCAAATCAATTTCTACCAACGATTTCAAGTCCCGGACAAACTCACAGGTTGCCTTGATATTTTCTGAATAATCACTGTAACCGGGTATCAACGGAATTCGGATATATACCGGAACGGCCATTCGGCTAACTAGCTTCAAGTTTTCGAGAATAAGCTTGTTGGAAACACCGGTAAACTCTTTGTGTTGCCGATCATCCATGACCTTTATGTCCCAGAGGAAAAAATCAACATAGGGAATAGTCTTCTCTAGGTCGTTCGGTGGTATATAGCCGCACGTATCGACCCCGACGTTAAGATGGGCTTCCGCTAAAGCCTTTAGTAATTCAAGGGTAAAATCCATCCCGACCAGGGGCTCTCCCCCGGATAAAGTGACGCCACCGCCGGAGTGTTTATAAACTACCTCGTCTTTTTCAGCTTCTGTTACCAGTGCCTCGACGGTCATCATCTGACCGATAATACTCAGAGCGCCGGGATAGCATACCGTTGTACATTTACCACAGACATCGCATTTGGAGCGGTCGATACGCAGATCAGTCTCACTCAAACGTATCGCATTACGGGGACATGCCAGCAGGCATTGGTCACAATGAATACACTTCGCCGGTACAACCGCCAGCTCGGGCGAGTCGGCTTGCGATTCCGGTGTAGAACACCAGGTACAACGCAACGGACAACCCTTGAATTGTATCAGGGTTCTGATCCCCGGTCCGTTGTGGACGGTCATCCGGGAGATATTAAGGATCAGGCGTTTCTTTGCGGCACTTTTGACAAATGCTGACTTTTTATCGATTTTTACCACCCCTGTTGCTCGGTGCGGTTGATAATGTCCATCTGCTGGTTTGGACTGAGCTCGACAAAGTAAGCGACGTAGCTGGCTACCCTGACCAGCAGATCACGATAATTTTCCGGTTCCTTCATCGCTTTGCGCAGTAGGTCTGCCGAAATGATATTGAATTGAACGTGATATAGCCCCAGTTCTTCACAGGCTCTGATGAAAGCTGCGAACTGTTCGAGGTCGGCATCGGTGTTGAACAGATTGGGGTTCAACCGGATATTAATCAGGCCACCGAGCGCCCAACGGTGAGTAGGTAATTTGCTGAACGATTTGATGATGGCGGTAGGGCCGTTACGGTCAGCCCCCTGCACCGGGGAGCAGGTATCGGCTACCGGTGTAGGATGTTTGCGCCCGTTCGGCGTAGCCCCCACCATCTCTCCAAACTGGGTACTGGCTACTGCCACCAGTCCCCCTGCCAGGTATCGACCTCCCCAGTATGGGATTAAGTCCGCCCGCGTATTCAGCCCGTCAATAAGGTCTGCCCAAACATCGGCGATCCATACCGCCCAACTGTCGGCATAGTCGTCATCATTGCCGTATTTGGGCACACCGTTAATACAGAGTTGCCTTAGTTCCTCGTACCCTGCCCAATTGGTATTTAATGCTTCAATCAGTTGGTCCCAGGTGATTTTTTGATCACGGTAGATTAGCCTGTCGATTACTCCCAGGGAATCTGCGGCGTCAGCGATGCTGGCTAGCAGGAAACCGTATACGGTATACCACGCGCCGCCCCGGGTGATATCCCGTCCTCTATCCAGTGGCCCTTCGGCGAAAGCAGAACAGAAAGGAGCGGGATACCATTGACTCTGGTTTTCCTTAAAAATTTTCTCGGCTTTCGCCATGTATTCGCCCCAGTAAAATACCTGTTTACGGTAAGCATCTTTAACCTGGTCTATCGACTCGAATTTTCTGGGGTCACCGGTTGCCAGTCCGATCTGCTTGCCGCAAATGGTACATTTCCCATTGCTTAGAACCAGTTCTATCCATTTGGAAGCTAATGCAATTGATTCATAGCCGTTATCCATCGTGATATAAGGCAGCCCTATTTCAGAGCACCCGGCAACGGCATATTGTCGCCAGTCTTCAATGGTAAGGTCGGGATAAGCTTTGGCTGCCATTTGAATTGCTTTTCGGTCTCCCATAAATTTGGGATAACCTAACCCGAGACGGATTAGTTCGGTCGCTCTTTTCAGGTATTTGTGGGGAGTTCCTGCCCATATCCTCATGGCAAATTCCGGCTGGTTCAAACGTAATTGTTCCATCGCTTCCAGGATGAGCATCGTGACTTCATTACAGGCATCTTTACCTTCTCTGGTTTGCCCTCCGATTACCATGGTCTGGGCCAGTCCTTGTCCGGTCGCCCATTGTGACCACTCGTAGTTCAGCGCCCATGCAGGTTCATTGAATTTCACCAGGAAGCATTCCAGAAGTTCCAGGGCTTCTTCACGGGTCATCTTCTTTTCTTCTTCCACAGTCTTTTTATAGAAGGAATACAAAAACTGGTCGAGTCGCCCCGGGAAATGAATGGCAAAAGTGGCGTGTTCCATCCAGCTTATCGAAAAAAGGAACCAGGTTGATTGCAACGCTTCCCACCAGTCCCGGGCCGGATTTTCCGGTACCCGGTCACACACTTCGGCAATATGCTCCAACTCCCTCCTTCTCCGGGAATCGTTTTCATTCGTCGCCATCTCGTGCGCCAGCTTAGCGTATCTCTGAAAATATTCTGTAGCGGCATTGAGAGTGATCAGTACCGATTCGTAAAACTCATTCCTTTGTTTGCGGTCAAAGCGCATATAAGGCTGGTCGAGTTGCGATATTTTCTCTTTGACCTCTTCCTTGATTCCTTTCAGCCCCTTATGTAGCACTTTTTCGAAATTCAGGAACATATGGCCAGCCTCTCTGGTCATCGATACATCGCCAATGACCGGAATGTGCGGACAGGATGAGACTCCCGGCGCTGTATGTTCCAGAATATCCGGGTCAACATTTTTAAGGTTATATTCGAAAAGAGATAAAGATGCGTTTTTAACGGAAGGAATAATCTCTTCCCTGAGTTCTCTTCTCTCATCAGGATGAATTAAGATTTTGTCATAAGGTCTTATTGAGAAGTCTTTTACCGGATCATCCATCTCGGCGGCAATGGAGGCAATATTGGCTGTGGTGACAAAAGCGGAGCGAGGCTTGCTTCCCACCATACCCACGATAAGCTCGTCATCCTGGATAAGCGCACTTTTATCTTTGAGAAAAGTCTCCAGAAAACGGGCTCGTTGAATAATAGAAGGCTGGTCTTTATACAGGGAATAAGCCTTGATCTCAGCTCGGATACGTTCCAGGCAGATTTCAGCCTCTTTGCGCACTCTATCCCGGGCTTTTTTTACGCGTTCGGAACGGATGGGTTTAAAGACTTCCTGCCATGTCCCCACTTCTTTAAAAGGTTTGTTGCCGCTCACAATCGTCATTACCCGCCTCCAGTGCTTCGGTCGTAACTAAATTATAGAACATCTGGGCATATTAAATTAAACCCTCGGCTATCAACGTTTCTAAAGGTCTTGCTCTTTGCACTTCCTCGACTAGTTGTTTTGGAGGATCTGGATATTTAACTGCACCTGCTTCGTGAGAGGGGAGGATTACTGTCGAAACACGCGGCGGCATTGACAGAGCACCGTTCTGATTTTTCGCCCATGCTTCAATGTCCACACAAAATTTGTCCCCTTCGATGTACTTCTTCACTACTTTCCCTTCAATGACAGTGGTATCTCCCATCATATTGAATGCTCTCTCATCCCCGCTCATTTTCCATAAAAAACCGTCGTCCCCCATCCAGTTGGTGAAAAGATTACAGAGCCAGGCCATTCGCTGATTTCCGTAATCGTAAGCTCGTTCGACCCCGATCGCCTTGGCAAATTGGTCCAGGTAATGAACCAGTTCCGGAGCATCTGCTTCACCGGTTTCCTCGATATATTCCAGGAATTTTGTATGCCTGGCTTCGTAATCAAATTCATTTTTATGGGCTTTGAGAAATGGCGAACCGGCACCCATCAACCAGACAAGTTCATCCCTCACACTTAAGGGCCCCTTGATGATCGGGCCCACTTTCTCGCCGATTGTAACGTCTTCCCAGTAACGGGAAGTGGCTCCCCGGATTACTTCGCGGTTATATATTTCAAGTATTCTCAGCCAGTCTGCCTTTGTATAGGTTTGCTTGGTCCTGTCTCTCTCTTTTCGAGCTGAACCGGCTGCACTCCGCTCGGCCCAGACAATATGGTAAAGTTCTTTGCCTATTATTTCACCACTTTCGGCGTTTATATAGACAACATCACCGTAATCGATATAGATATTACCCTGTCCGGCCATTCGACCGTGTTTGACCGCCATTTCCCGGATGATAATTACCGAAGATAATTTTGTACCTTCATATAGCGGTCTGTACCATTCCCAATCTCCCCCGGAATACCACCCATGGATACCGGTAAATCCACTGCCAGTCGCCGTCCATTGATGGGTGTGTAAAAAAGTCCCGGGTGCAATTATACGGCCGTATTTCGACCGGGCTGCATAATCAGGGTTTTTAAATAGGGGGTTTGCATCACCGATGCCATCGACGAAGTGCCGGATACCATCCCTGGTGACTTCATTGTTGAAATATATATTATAAGGGATGAATGGTTTGTTCATCCGAAAAGCCCTTCTCTTTATTAAATCGTCCGTTACCTTGCCGGATTCTTGGGATTTCTCTCTGGCGATTTTTATACGCGGATGATTTCCCCATTTTTTTTCATCGATATCTTTGATATACTCTTCAAACATTGATGTTCCCTTTCAAATATTTTCTGGGTTACCGCTAGAAGTGTTGAAAGTCCAACAATTCTGATATATATTATCGGATAGTATATATCGGATAATACAGTTTCTCATATTATATGTTGCCCCGTAAAAATACAATAGAGTAACTTCAATATCTCAAGTTTTTTCAGGAAAGCTTTGGCGAATCAAGAAAGCCCCCTGGAGATTTACCGGGTACTCGATCTCAGCGATGAGAACGGGCAGCTTGCCGGACGGATACTGGCTGACCTGGGAGCAGATACCATAGTGGTCGAGCCTCCTGGTGGTAGTCCAAGTCGCTGCCTTGGTCCCTTTTTTCATGATATCCCCCATCCTCAGAAGAGTCTATTCTGGTTTTCGTTGAATACCAATAAACGCAGTATTACTCTCGATATCAACAAATCCCGCGGACAAGACATTCTTAAACGCCTCGTCTGTTCCGCTGATTTTCTCATTGAATCATATCCCCCGGGTTATCTTGATAAACTGGGGCTGGGGTACGATGTTCTGAGAATGATCAATCCGCGGTTGGTAATGGTATCGATCACTCCTTTTGGCCAGGACGGGCCGTGGCGCAACTATAACAGCGGTGATCTGATTGAGATGGCGTTAAGCGGACTGGTTTACCTGAGTGGTGAACCAGGGAAAGAACCCCTTAGAATACCCGTTCCGCAAGCATGCCTGCACGCCGGAGCATGGGCGGCGGCAGCTTCAACCATGGCTTTATACGGACGGCAGACCGTGGGATATGGCCAGCATATTGATGTCTCTATACTGGAATCTGTAACCTGGGCCAATTATTGTGCAGCGGAATGGTGGTCGTATGCCCGATTGAATATGAAACGCGAAGGTACCTGGCGTCAGCAAGGCTTATCCCGTATGCAATTGATTTACCGTTGTAAAGACGGATATGTGTTGTTGTTCACTATAGGTGGTACGATGGCTACGATCGGAGAGTGGAAACTGGTGGAGTGGATGGCGCAGGAAGGTAAATGTCCGGATTGGCTGAGAGGATTTGATTGGTCTAAGCTCGATGTCAGTTTTGCCACGCAGGACTTTTTCGACGATCTTTCGAACGCTCTATCCCGGTTCTTGGCCGACAAAACTAAAAATGCATTGTTTGAATGGGCATTGAAAAATGAGCTTTTTCTCGCACCGGTGAATAATATCGGCGATCTTATCAACAACCCCCAACTCCAAAGTCGGAACTTTTGGGTTTCCGTATCACACGATGAACTACAGGCTTCCCTGGTTTACCCCGGACCCTATGCCAAAATGAGTGCAACCCCGATTACGATCAGGAAAAGAGCGCCTCTAATCGGGGAACATAATCAAGAGATCTACAGTCAAGAATTACGGATTCTACCGGAAGAATTAACTCAACTCAAAGCGGAGGAAGTAATATAAAATGGAACCACAATTGCCACTGGCCGGGATCAAGGTACTCGAACTCACCCGTGTCATCGTGGGGCCGGGTGTAGGGCGCTTTCTCGGTGCGGGCGGCGCTACCGTGGTTCATGTCGAAAGCCAAAAAAGACTGGATTTTAACCGCACTTCTTTTCCCTACAAAGATAACATTAGCGGGATCAACAGAGCCGGTTACTTCCATCGCTATAATGCCGACAAGTTTGGTATTGCACTCAACCTCTCGAATCCACGTGGTCTCGAATTAATGAAAAAACTGGTTGCCTGGTCGGATATCTTTATCGAGAGTAATGTTCCCGGTATGGTTGCCAAATACAATCTTGACTATGAAAACGTAAAAATATTGAATCCATCCATAATAATGCTCAGTACGAGCCAGATGGGACAAAAGGGCCCGTTGGCACGCTATAAGGGATTCGGGGTTCAAACCGCAGCGATGGCTGGATTTCATCAGGTCACCGGGTACGGAGACGGCAGTCCTGTCGGACCCTTCGGGGCGTATACCGACATGGTTTCAATACACTGGCTTCTGGCGATACTGCTGGCAGCTCTGGACTACCGCAGAAGAACGGGAAAAGGACAGTACATTGATCATTCGCAACTCGAAGCTGGAGTCCATTTTCTGGCTCCGGCAGTTCTGGATTTTACGGCGAACGACCGGATAATGTCGCAATCGGGCAATCGTGATGCCGATGCTGCTCCCCATGGCTGTTTTCGTTGCCTCGGTAATGATCGGTGGTGTGCGATTGCCGTATATTCGGCTAAAGAATGGCAGTCTTTTTGTGAAGCATTGGGTAATCCGGCATGGTCCAATGATGCCAGATTCGCCACCCTTGCCGGTAGAAAAGAAAACGAAACTGAGTTAACAAAATTAATCGAGGATTGGACTCTGCAACATCCTCCGGAAGAGGTAATGAATATTCTCCAGTCTGCGGGAGTCGCTGCCGGAATCGTGTCTACCGGCGAAGATTTAAACCGTAATCCCCAGCTTATTGCCAGAAACCATTATAAATTTTTGAGTCATACCGAGATTGGCTCTGTCCCTTTTAGCAACCCCCCGTTAAAGTTCTCGGATATTCCGGTCGAGGTCCGCAGTGCCGCGCCGTGTTTGGGTGAACATACCGAATATGTTTGTCGTGAGATATTGCATATTTCTGACGAAGAATTTATCGCAATGCTTCAAGAAGGGGTTTTTGAATAAAGTGTCAAAAAACGAGGGGATAGGAATTTTGTGAAGGAACAAATTACAGAAAAAACGAAAAACGTAGATTTTTCTTAGTGTGGCATGATACAATCGGAGATCTTGGGGAAGGTGTCAACTTTGCAAAACAACAAAAAGAGCATTCGACCGCGGTTAACTTTCGCCGATGGCCTCTGGTTGCTTCTTGCTCGTACTCAGCATATCGTTTCTAAAATCCGGCATAAAGAGTTGCGTGAATGCGGGGTCACGATGAACGAAGCGGCGGTGCTTCTTACCATTCTGCGACTCAAGCGACCGGCGACTCCTGCGGCTATATCGCAAGAAGTACACTGGGAACCTCATACTGTTTCCGAACTGCTAAAGGTTATGGAAAAGAAAGGAACAATAAGAAAGTTACGGGATCTTGAAAGAAAAAACCTCGTCCGAATCGAAATAACAGAAAAAGGCCTGGATGCTTATCTCAAGTCGGCTGAACGGAAAACTGTTCGCAAAGTTATGTCGGTCTTGACTAAGGAAGAGCAAGTTCAATTGTGGACTTTGCTGGCCAAGTTAAGAGATAGAGGTTTAGAGCAATTACGCCTGGATGTCCCGGATTTGTTTCCCCCCTCCGATCCGGATCAGTTCTGATATCCTAAGGTTTATTATTGAATCTCACATGTTTTGC
>JBBITI010000054.1:9288-17590 GCA_037440885.1 Dehalococcoidales bacterium
AGGATGGTGTCAAAGCGATAGGCTGAAAAAGGATTGGTTTAACCACTCGTTTAAATGTGAGCGGTGTATGCACTAATCCTGCGGGTATATGAACTACGGTGGGTTGCTCAATCAGATATAATTCCTGTTCTTCACCGATAAACAATTCGACCGTACCATCAAAATCGAAAACATTTTCCAGATTCCCGCCTAAAAAACAAAGGAACTCATCGAATTCGTGAGAATGAGGTATTCGGTCGAACTGCACAGGTTCTTTAATATATCTCCAGGCCATGGATAAGTTGGCATTCGAACCGAAATGAGATTCACTATCGATATATGCGCTTGGATTAGACATCTTGATTCTAGGAGTGTTCCTCAACGCGGGTTCGCTTAAAAAATATTTCTTATATTTTCCTTCCTGCATTTTTTCTTCCTTCTCATTAATTATTCCTTAAGTATGATTGCCGTCTTATCTGTATCCAGGTCTCATATTATTATGAAGATATTTTTACTTCAATGGATCGAGATAATGAATTGCGACGACTTAGCCGGTTAATCCTGGATATCATGATGAGGTAAAATTATTCACAAAATCAAGGACTTGACTCTTGATCATTTCCCGGGAACAGATAGATACAAAAAATATGCTGATAAGGAGAACCCGATGGCTCTGGAGTTTACCAGATCGGAGGCAAAAGCATGGGCGAAAAAACACTACAACGGACTGGATGGCACGATCGCGCCATCTTTTACTCCGGACCTCTCGGAACTTGATGAGGAAGGTATCAGATGGGATGTCCGGCATAACATCAGGAAGGGCATGTTCAGCGTCCTCTGTGAAACGATGATCGGTGTGATGAGTTTTGAGGAACGTAAAAAGTTCATGGAGATTGTATGTGACGAAGCCAAAGGTAAAATTCTGGTTTCGGTCACTACCGGAATCGACGATTTCGAACAGGACATAGAATTGCTTCAACATTTCGAAAAGATCGGCGGGACGCATACCCTTTTTGGTTAGCCGGGGGCTATGGCGGTAAGCTGAGACAGCCGGGCGGCAGACTAACACATCAAGCCATGCAAGCGATGAGGGCGGGTATCAAAGCTATCGGGATAACCCCGCGCGAGGATGATGCGGAATTTTGGGTAGGCCGGGTTAATTATGCCAGGGGGATAAGACCGCGAAAATAGTGGGAAACTCATGATTGGGGATGAAGCAACCCTGACCTGCGAGATACCGTTGAATGGTCTGTGGGAGCATCTAGACCCTTAGCGAGCCGCGGAAACCCCTGGCGGCATAGTAGGATTCTGCGCCGTTATGATACACGAAAACATGGTCATAGCGGCGGTCACAAAAGAGAGCCCCGCCGAGTTTTCTAATATCAGCGGGTGTCTGCACCCAACTTGATGTTTTCAAATCGAATTTTCCCAGTTTCTGCAGTTCCCGATATTGTTCTTCTGTTAATAGCTTAATGCCCATGGCAGTTGCCATTCCGATAGCGCTGTTTTCCGGTTTATGCTCCTTCCTTGCCTCTAGCGCTTCACGGTCATAACAAAGATTCCTGCGGCCGATAGGACTTTCTAACGAACAATCATAAAGAATATATTCGCCCGTCATTTCATCATGACCAACAACATCCGGTTCACCACCGGTTCTTTCCATTTCACTGATCGACCATAGTTTTTCGTTATTAGCTTCCAGCTTTACTTGCACTTTCGCCCATTGAAGACCTTTTTTACGGTTCATGTTCTTCTCGAAGCGTGCTTTCAATGCTTTGATTAGTTCTTCACGTCGTTCTGGTAACAACAGCTTATTGTTGCTAACGATACTATCCATACCGCATATTATAACACCCTGATATCGAAAGCTTGATGAAGCATTTGCCTCTATTCGAAGTTCCCTTAAATATGTTTATATATTATAAGCATTATTATATATATGCTCTACAAACACAAAAGACTCGTTTAACTGGATTTCTGGAAACAGTAGAGAAAAATTGTAGATCCCCCTATAACGGGTCCTGACTCCTATCTTAAACAAACAACCAAACCAAACCGAATGATTTTCGTTTTATATATTAGAAACTAATTCAGGATGGTTCTAGAATGTCTAATATGAGATTTATTGGATCAATAGCGTTATTGATTTTGCTTACCTTTACAGGCTTATCCTGTACCCAATCCAACACGGGGTCTCAGGAAGGTGGACAGAAAGTAGCCTTAGAATTTGTGAAACAGGAAGCCACTTATCGGTTTGACGGGATTCCAGAAACTTTAAAAGTAACGGGTACGACATCAATAGGTAATGGCTGGAAATTTACCATCGAGTTTGACAGCCGCCACGGAGGTTACGGCAATAGAACCGGTCAGGCGCTGGATCTGGTGATTACTCATCACAGGGCAGAAATAACTGTTCAGGCTGGCAAGGTAACCCAGGCTATCATGGACGAACGATGGGATATGATTAACCAGCGCTTTGATGTAGAAATCAAACTGGCTCCCATAGACGAAGTCAGAGTATATATTATGAAATCTAATCCACCTCAGATAGGTGTCTATATCAAAGGTGGATTACCAGATGGCTGTACCACTTTCCATGGCATAGAAACCAGCCGGGAGGGCAACACGGTCAATATCAAAGTGACTGTACAGCGGCCGCGGGGAGTTCAATGCCCGGCGATATATACCTGGTTTGAGAAAGACGTTAACCTGGGTACTGACTTTGCTTTTGGTTCCACTTACACCCTGAAGGTTAATGACTATAGCACCACATTTGACGGCACCTTAAAGAAATATGAAGGCTTCGCCATTTACCTGACCCGGGATAATATCCCACCGGAGAAGATGGAGATGCTCAGTCATGTAGACATCGCCGATCAGCCAATCATATCAATCAAGGATATCATCACCTATAATGCTCAAACTCACGAAATAAAACTTACTGACGAAGCTTTTGAACGTATTGCCCAACTAGAGGTCCCGGTTAGGGGAAAGTCATTTTTGGTATGTGTTAATAAATCACCCGTATATTGGGGGGCATTCTGGACTTCGCTCTCTTCTGTAAGCTTTGGCGGGGTTACCATCTGGCAGCCTTTAGGCCCCCAGGAACTTAAGATAATAACTCTCGAGCTAGGTTATCCTTCCTCCTCTTTTTATAACGGTGAAGACCCAAGGAATAACCCGGTAATATTACAATCGTTGGAAAAGTATGGTAAGTTAATCAATTGACTTTCGTTAAAAGCGATTTTAAGTTATCTGGATCTGTTCATGGATACGAGCTGCATTAGTATTCAGAAGAATTACAGGTATCATCTCCTCCGAAGCTAACTGTTAACGAAATGTGCTGAAAAGTATCACAAAGTGTTCGCATAATGTTAACTGGGCGGTACTTGACGGTAAACAGATGGTCTGATGAAAGGCGTCTGCGGTAGCATAAAGGAAATGATTACCGGAGGTGAAAATGCTGTACGCAGGCATAGATACTCACAAAATATACTCACGAGTTGTTGTTACCGATAGTCATGGATCAAGAGTTGCACAGGGGACTCTGCAAAATACACAAGATTCTTTCCGTGAATTCTTTCTCCGAAAGTAAGAAGTCATAAGAATCTGCTGCGCCAGAGATTCTGGCTGGTGGAAATGAGAACCAGAATCAAAAATCGAACCCATAATATTCTGGATCGAAATCATGTTACCTTGCCGGATTGCTCGGATCTCTTTGGGAAAGCTGGTAGGCGACTACTAGACCAAATACACATTCCCCATCCCGATAATCACCTTCTAAAAGCGAACCTTGAACTCATGGATCGGGTTAATGAACAAATCCGAGCTGCCGAGAAATGGACTAAAGAAGCACTGGAAGATCATCCCGGGCTCGCCATTTTACGTACTATACCTGGTTTAGGTAAGATCCTGGCGGCATTGGTGGCAGTGGAAATCGATGATATCAGCCGATTCTCGGCGCCCGATAAGTTATGTGCTTACGCCGGACTAGTCCCAACAACCTACGCATCGGGTGGTAAAGTCCGGCATGGCAATCTACTACCTACTTGCAATCGATGGCTGCGTTGGGCTTATGTAGAAGCTGCATGGGTAGCGCAGCGAACTTCACCATATTGTCACTCATATTTTGAGGGGATCAAGAGGCGCAAAGGAGCTAATTGTGCTAATACTGCCCTGGCCAGGAGGCTTTGCGAAATTACCTGGCATTGTCTCACCGAGAAGCGTTCCTATCAGGAACGAACTCCTGCGCGTAAAGAGCTAAATCAACCGGCCGCCTTCACGAGTTCTTGGTCATAAAGGACCCTTTAGACAGATTCGGATATTCGAGTTAGCTTTCAACTTATAGCTTTCAACATGTTTTAACCGATTGATATGTCTTTATTTTCGTGATATGTTATATATATCTAACGTTGTGTATTCCTAACATGTATCGGAGGTAGCATAATGAAGATAAGATTAATCCTGATAACTTACGCCGTTATCAGCTTTCTGGGATTGTTGTTGCTGCTTTCTAGAGAAAATGTGTATGTGGTGGGAGCACTGGTACTTGGTTTCCTGCTACTGGTGCATCGTGAACTCTGGGCGCTCGCCAGATACGGGCGACTGCCCGTCATTGACGATCGGGTACGGGAAAATCTTAGCAATGCGACGCGGCTTACCGTCGGTTTTTTTTTCATCGCCAGTATCGTGCTGATACTGCTGCTGAGATTCGATTTATTTGAGAATACGCCCACAGGACTAATCATCAGCGGGCAATTGGCGGTCGTAGGCCTAGTCTATGTTGTCGGTTATCACTACTATGATCGTGTCTGTCCCAATCTAGGAGAACGCGCACTGCGCTGGCTCAAAATATACCTGATAACAGCCGGATTATCCTTGAGCACCATCGCATTGGCTATAGTCCTGCATAATATGGTCAGTGCATGGTTCGGTTTCGAGGATGCTTTCTTCTTCATACTTGGGCTTTTAGTGGCTCCGGCGGTATTGGCCGCCAGTCTGCTGGGGAGCCTGACAATTTTTATAAAAGGACTATTGGCAAGTTTCAAGGGTGTTGAGCCAGCATGAAAACCCGAATGAAAGAATACCGTGCTCGCCTCGGCCTGACCCAGGAAAAGCTGGCGGAAATCGTGGGGGTACGCCGCGAGACAATCATATTTCTTGAGAAAGGCAAGTACAACCCTTCGCTCAGGCTTGCCCACAGTATTGCACGGGCGCTCGCAACCGACATCGAAAACATTTTTGTACTTGACGATGAATAGCTTTATAGGCAAGCGCGAACATGGGAGGGGAAAATGAAAAAATCAAAATTTATATTTTCTATTATTTTCCTTATATTGACGGTGTTGCTTTTCGGGAGTTGTGAAAAATATATTGAATCGGACGAAATCAATAGTTTGATCAAGCAAAACGACCTGTCTATAGTTATGAAAGTCGGGGATGATGCCGGCGGTTTTACGGTGGAGAAAATCTATGAAAGCGGTGATGATTACTACCTGAAAATCGATGTTACAGATACCTATTCACTCCGGGGCGAAGCCGCGTTAAAACCCGGGAAACAATACAAACTCTCTTTTACGTTGAAAAATATCGACGCTGACCCGGTCATTAACTATTCATTTTGGGAAAAGCCGAAAACATCATTAAGGCATTATACGTTCAAAGGTGAAAACGGCAGTCCCCCGTCTTCAGAAACTCAGAAATTATTTGATGACTGGATGACCTTTGAGGAAACTTTTGAAACACGCGAAGGTGAAGACTCCTTTATGCTAACGCTGCATAGCGGGGAAGGTACCTTTTTTATCAAGGCAATAAATATTGAGTATGTGCAATAATAGGTAGGAATCATTCAGGCATGGAGAAATATCCATTGCCTTCTAGTTAGTATCTTGAATATGCACCAATTAGGTTCCATTATCTGTATGACAACTTCCTGACAATTGTTGAACATAAAAAGATGGTGGGCGCTACTGTACAATAGACAGAACCGCCACCTTTGAAATTGTTGTTAGTTTAGCATAAACCATGTATTTGAGACACCACTACTGTAGTTGTAGTTTCTATTGTTGGGATGTTAGGATGGTGTACTTCGCATCCCCTTGAGTCTAAACATCACCACGCCGTCTGGACAAAGAAATTCAATCTCGGCGACGCCTTTGCCACCTAGGTTTCTCAAGTCGCCTTGGCATCTGACAGCTTCCATCGTGGAGAATATCTTAATAAACGAGGTTGGACAAAAACCTGCTGGAGTTTCGTACGCGCATTCGAACATATCCCCGGGTTCGATCCCAATCCGGCATTCTTGATGGTTGTTTTCTTTTCCTACTTTGAATGCCTCGATCTTAAAATGCCAATCTTCGTGATACCATTTTTTCATCGATGAAACCTCCTTCGGTGTAATGTTCCAGTGGCACGAATACCCGATAGGCTTCCACTCCTAAAGACTCTGTTACAAGTTGTGGTTTCGTTCCTTCCTTAACCGTGAATGCCCTTTGCTTCCAGCTGTGCCCTAGCTTTTTTCCAGGGAATCGTTTTCCCTTCTTTAACCTCTTTTATGCTACGGCGAAGCTGCTCAACCGCCTTGTCATCACTGAGGATCTCCAGGGTTTCCAGGATAGCCTGGTAGTCTCCCCATGTCATGATCGCTAGTACCGGTTTTCCCCTTCGGGTTACTGCCACGGTAGACGGATTATCTCCTAACTCCTCCGGCAACTTCGTCAACTTCCGCCGTGCATCCACTGTCGTGAGTTCCCTGGTTTCCCTTGTCATTGTCATCTTCAACCTCCTAAATCAAACCGCGCCGTACAAGGTGTTCGGCTAATTCATATACGTCATGGCGGCTGCCTTCTTTGCGTATGCCCACCATATAGATAACTACTCGTTCCTGCTTATAATCAACCTTGTACACAACTCGGTATCTTTGTCCGGCGGCTCGCGTGCTCATAAATCCAGTAAGCCATCCCCGAAGTGGTTTTCCTAGCTTTTCGGGTTCGTCCACGAGAGTATCAATGCGTTTCATGATTGCACTGCGGGTGCGCCGGTCAGTAACGGACTCCAGCGCTTCGAGAGCTGTCGGAGTGATCTCTATCTGAAAAGCCATTTATTCACTCTCATTACTCATTATAAGTGTACATAGAGATGTACACTTAGTCAAGTATCATTCCCAGAGGAAAGCCTTGATAAGAGGTTTGACCAAATCGATGAATCAGTAGTGGACTCGAACTTAAGCCAAGCTCAGTGTTTACTCAGGATAAAGAACACTGGTCATTTTTTGAGGCTATTTATGAAAATGGTGGGCGGTAGGGGATTCGAACCTCTGACCTCACGGATGTGAACCGTGTGCTCTAACCGACTGAGCCAACCGCCCGCAACCTGTCACTTCTTCCTATTTTATCCTGATACAGCGCAGCTTGTAAATGAACCCTGGATTGCATACATGCCAAAGCACATCTCCGGTTTGACTTATAACAAATATGATAATTATAATTGAAATACTCTGGAAATGCTCTGGATTTCCTCTTTTTTACTGCTTGTCCAGAAGATAGTTTATAGGAGGTCACATTGATAGACAAAACTTACCAGTGTCTCAACCCTGTCGGTATCCAGAAACCGGTTGAATTGTATCCCTTGGCGCCGCGCCTGGACAAGAATAAACTGGCTGGTAAAACTATTTACATCAGCGTCGGTGCTGGTGGCGAACAGGGGTTGATGATCCCTCTCCCCAGGAGACTGAAAGAACTATATCCGGAAATCAACTGGAAATTGACCCACGCTGCTCCCCACCGCACCATCGCTGGCAGCATCGCCCTTTCCCCTGAGGAGATGAAAGATGCGGATGCCCTGATTCGCGGGGTGGTATGGTGACATGGCGCAATATGGGAGCAGTTGCCTACCCTCGTAACCTATGAAAAAGCTGGCATTCCCTGCGTCTTTATTATTTTTCCTGACCAGCAGGAGTGCTGGAAAGAAGCTGCCAAACTGAATGGTTTGCCTGGGGCACGCTACGTGTGTGAATCGCGTACCATCCCGGGACATATCGATGTCGAGCGCGTCATTCCGGAATTGATGGATGGTCTTACCCGTCCCTTGACTCCCGACGAACAAAATAGGGGTATTCTCGAGCCGCCACCGAACAAGCGCATCCTTTTCGAGGGTTCTCTGGAGGAAGCACAGGAGTTTTATGAGCAGACCGATATTATCCCTTCCCTGCAGAATGCTCCTTTCGCCCGTTACACTGACGGTTTGCCGGTGCGGGTCCCGACTCTGGAACGGGTAAAAGAGATGCTCAAAGGTACCAGTCACAAACCCGATGAATTGATTGTCT
>JBBITI010000055.1:0-17288 GCA_037440885.1 Dehalococcoidales bacterium
TATCTGAATAACTTCTGCCCCCTCGACCAGTCCAATATGTTATGGACGCTTACAATAAATTGACATTGGAGAAAAGAATATTCTAGAATAGCAGGCAATGTGTATTCGATTTAATCTAATTTATGCCAGGATTATGCGTCGGCGCGCGTGATACCGGATAACTGAGGGGGCGTGGCCCTCAACAGTCATTCCAGTCAGGCGTGTTATTAGTGATGACGATGCAGCGTGTTATCGTTCCGCGTCTCTTGAAACAGGGGCAACCGCAACGGTTGCTGCCTATTCATATACTTCCGCATCCATGCTGTTTTAAAGCACTTCATAATACATTACATAATAATCGGGGTTTGGCGTTGTATGCTGAACCCCGATTTTTTATTGGCTGTAGACATTCATATATACGTCAGCAGTCGTCAGGGAGGTGATATCTATGTCATTTCAAACGTGAAATTATGTAATGCCGAGCGGTGCTCATGGACACAAAATAAAAAAAATTTTACCAAAGGAGTTTTCGTGAACCTGAATTGCAAACGGTTATTAACACGGTTTCTCGTCATGTTAGTTTTATCAACCATGATATTTACATCCGGGTGCAGTAACTCATCACCGGCATCGACTTCTTCAACACCGGCTGACACTTTTAAAATAGGAATCGTAACCCCAACCCTCTCTGCCAGCGAAGACGAATATCGCGGAGCCCAGCGAGTATCTGCGAAGTATCCCGGAATGGTCAAGCACATCGTATTACCGGATAATTTTACGGAAGAACAAGAAACTGCTATCTCACAGATAACCAGCCTGGGTAATGACAAAAATGTAAAAGGCATTATCATCTGCGCGGGTTATTCCGGAATTCTGCCTGCCATACAAAAGGTCAAGGAAACCCGGCCGGATATGGTAGTTGTGACGGCACCTATCTGGGATGATCCAGATATGATGGCGAAGTATATTGACCTATGTCTTGATACCGACTGGGGGCAGCGCGGCGTAACTATTCCTACCAAAGCCAAGAAAATGGGAGCCAAAACTTTTATTCACTATTCCTTTCCAACTCACATGGCGAAGGAAGTGATATCGAAGCGCCACGATATGATGAAGAAGACTTGCGAAAAACTAGGCATGACTTTTGTTGCTGTTCTAACCCCGGATCCCCAGGCTGGAGCCGGTGTCCCGGCAATGCTCCAGTTTTTACAGCAGGATATCCCGATGCAGATCAAGAAATACGGGCCTGACACCTGTATTTTCGGTACCAACTGTCCAATGCAGGATGTAATAATTGCCGAAGCCTTGAAGCATAAATTCATCATGGCGGAACAGTGCTGTCCTACACCCACCCAGGGTTTCCCGGCGGCGATGGGACTGGCGATTGCACCGGAAGATGCGGGCAACTTCGACAAGATTAATGCAGCGATCAAAGAAAAAGCGGCTGCAGCCGGTATGACCGGCAGGCTTTCTACCTGGCCTGTCCCGATCGGAGTATTTTTCCCCGAATTCTCAGCAGAGATTGTGCGTGGTATCGTCAAAGGTGAATTGCCAAAGAAGAATATCAGCCTTGAACAACTGCAGTCTGTTGCCAAGAAGGTTGCAGGTGTCGGCTTTACTTTCAACAAGATGAAAGAAGGTATCGACAACTACTACCTGGTGATCGAAGATTCGATCATTTACTAAATTCGTATTGGGAGGCGGCCGGCTTGCCGGCCGCCTCAGCAGGGGAAATGACAACAGTAATAAGCATCGAAAACGTCTCAAAGAGTTACGGGAAACATCCGGCACTGAAGTCGGTAAGTCTGGAAATCGGAGCGGGCGAGATTCACGGGCTTATCGGCGAAAATGGCTCCGGTAAGTCTACTCTGCTCAATATACTCTGCGGGCACCCGGTCATCAGGGAAACCGGAGGGTATTCCGGTGCGGTACAAATGGACGGGAAAAACGTTCGTATACCATCACCGCGGGTTGCGATTGAGTCAGGTATCGGTATGGTGCATCAGGAATTTGTACTTTTACCGGACTTTACAGTAGCGCAGAACATCGCCCTGGGGCGTGAGAACCTGGTGCCAGTTACTCACCGGATATTACCCCGGGGGCTAGCACTTATCGATACTGCAAATGACCGAAAACGAGCAATTGCCGCGTTGAAAGAGTTAAAAACCGAGGTTGACGCTGCGGCATATCCTGCTGATCTGCCGATAAACTTGAATCAATATGTTGAGATTGCCAGGGAAACATGCCGTCATGATCTCAAGGTATTGATACTAGACGAACCGACCGCAACCCTGGGCAAGAAAGAAGCGGAGAGCCTGCTTGATTTTTTTAGATGTCTCGCCCGGCAGGGCATGGCGATTATCTTCGTTTCTCATCGCCTCGAAGAAATCACGTATATTTGTGATCGTATTACCGTCCTCCGAGACGGTGAGGTTGCTGCCAGATTTGACCGGCGAAAGGGAAGATATGACACGGGATCGATAGTCCATGCCATGTTGGGACGGACCATTCAAGTCCCAAGCAGCAGGAAGACGATTGATCGAAACCAAATTATCATGGAATTTCGTAACTGGAAGGTCGAGATGCCGGGGGAGACTATCACGGGGCTTGACCTGGGGGTGAAAGAGGGTGAAATTATTGGTATTACCGGCCTGCCGGGGCACGGTAAAACGGCTATCGGATACGGTCTTGCCGGTATGTTTGCCACATCAGGTTCAGTATCAGTAGCGGGGCGCGAACTCGATACTTCAAACCCATATTCAGCAGTCGCCAACAATGTTTTTCTGCTGCCTGATGACCGGCGCAATGCCGGCCTGATGTTGGAACGTTCGATCACGGAGAACATTGTTTTTCATGCCAACCGACATAGAAACAAATTTTTATCACGTAGATTAGGGCGCTTCGGTTTTATTGATTGGACAAGTGCCCGGAAATACGCTGAGGAATGCGTTCAAGCGTATGACATTCGCTGTAAAAGCGTTAACCAACCGGTGGGTTTATTAAGCGGCGGTAATCAACAAAAGGTCTGTCTTGCCCGGATGATCAGTCTGGAGGCAAGCGTGCTAGTGGTTTCCGAACCTACCCGGGGCATCGATATTGGCGCGAAGCAGATTATTCTGCAGGCGTTATTGGAAGCAAACCGTAAGACAGGTACCAGCATCATCTGTATATCGAGCGAGTTAGGTGATCTGAAACAAATTTGTGACCGGATTGCAGTTGTTCATGAAGGATCAGTGCGGTGCGAGTTATCACCCACGGCGGATGATGCAGAATTTATAGCTGCTTTTACGGGAGAGGAAAGCAGTGTCCAGGATTAATGCTCATTTGCCTCAAATCGCCATAGCGGTTTTCCTGCTGGTGATCTCAGGCTTGACTTTCTTTTCAACCGATATACCTATACCGGACCTGGTTAAGACTTTGCTGGTTAGATTCTTCATGAATGGAGTACTGGTGCTTTCAATCGTTCCGATGCTCAATGCCGGGGTTGGTATCAACTATGGCCTTCCGGTCGGAATTCTCGCCGGGCTTCTTGGAATGTGTATTACGGTTGATCTCAAGGTGACGGGGATTTTCAGTTTTGCTCTGGCAATTATTATTTCAGCGCTGATCGGTATACCTGCGGGATACGGTTATGCCTGGATTCTGAACCGTACAAAGGGGCAGGAAGAAATTACAGGACTGTTTCTGGGCTTTGCCGCGGTCTTTATTATGAGTTTTTTTTGGGCGGTCGCTCCTTTCAGAAATACTGAAATGCTGTGGCCTATCGGTGGGCAGGGATTAAGGCCGACAATAGGTCTTCAAAGTACTTTCGGCGGTGTATTGAACAACCTGGGTGCCTTTGAAGTCAAAGCCGTTACTATTCCTACAGGAGGTCTGTTATTTTTCGGCCTTCTTTGCGGTCTACTCACCTATTTTGCCAGGACAAGAACAGGCTGGGCTATGTCTGTTGTTGGAGAAAATGAAAGATTTGCCACTGTCTCGGGCGTAAGTGTCAAACGTCACCGAACACTGGCGGTGATCTTTTCGACAGTTTTAGCTGCGGTTGGTATCTGCGTTTATGCCCAGAGCTACGGTTTCATTCAGTTGTATGACGCGCCTTTGATGATGGTTTTCCCCGCGGCTTCGGCGATTCTCCTAGGAGGGTTGACAGGGAAAAAAGCGACTATCGGACAGGTGATGCTAGGCACTATGCTTTTCCAGGGTGTTTATGTTTTCAGCAGTCCCCTGGCGAATGCTCTGGTTATGCCTGAAATGTCGGAAATCGTTCGTGTGATCATCACGAGCGGAATCATCCTTTATGCCCTGTTATTTCAAGGCAGGAGGGTTACTGCGACATGAGAAAAGCAAACCCGTCGCCGTTTGTCTTCCTGACATTATCTCTACTCGGTATTTACTTTTCGGAGATGAGTCCCTGGTTTGTGCTGAATGAAACGATAGCCCGATTTGGTCGAGACGGCATCCTCGTGCTTTCGCTAATATTACCAATACTTGCCGGTATGGGAATTAATTTCTCCATGACTGTAGGGGCGATGTGTGCCCAGGTTGGTCTGTTGGTAGCGATAATCATGAAAATTGGAACCCTGGGCGGCTTTATATTTGCCGGCCTGATCGGCACCAGTCTGGCGGTGGTTATGGGGTACTCGATCGGTCGCGCCTTAAACCGGGTCGAAGGCAAAGAGATGATTACGACGATAATCATCAGCATGTTTGTTAACGCCATTTACCAATTCGTTTTCATGGTCGGTTACGGAAGATTTTTTCCTGCTTTCAACCAGGAAATCGTGCTTTCGAATGGCATAGGTGTAAGAAACATGGTCGACCTTGCTTCCTATCGTTATGTGCTGGACCGGATGGTTTCTCTGGAAATCGGCCCGGTAAGAATCCCGGTATTGATGATACTGATCGTCCTGCTGTCCTGCGTTGCGGTAGCTTATCTATTGCGAACACCTTTCGGGCAGAGGATAAGGGCAATCAGCCAGGACAAGATTAAAGCGGGACTTCTGGGCGTTGATGTTGCCGGTACCCGCGTTACGGTAATCATTCTATCAACTGTTATCGCCTGCATCGGGCAGATGGTCTTTCTGCAGAACATCGGATCATTAAACGTTTATACCGCTCACGGGAATTCGGACATCATCTCAGCGGCTGCACTATTAGCGGGAGGGGCGACGATAAGGCAAGCTTCGGTGAGGAATGCCATCCTGGGCGTTTTTCTGTTTCATTCGCTCTTTATCGTGTCTCCCCAGGCAGGACAAAACATTTTCGGCAACGCAGCCCTGGGAGAATACTTCCGGAGCTTTGTGGCTTACGGGACGATTGCGGCGGCGCTGGTTTTCAACATCAGGCAACGCAAGCGAACTGCTCGCGTTAGTGCAGTTAATATGGAAAACTGAACGGCTATACCGGAGGGGAAGATGGAGTCTCAATACATAGCGGAACTGAATGCGATGCGTGGTAAAACACTAGAAGCAATTATCGAAGCCAGGGAAAGAGGAGCAAAAGTCGTCGGGTATTACTGTACTTACAGTCCGATCGAGCTGCCGCTGGCGGGAGGAGCGATTGTCGTTCCCCTTTGCGGGAGCAAAGAGGGAGCGTTGCCGGCAGCGGACAACGACCTACCCCAGAATCTATGCCCGATAGTCAGGACGTTATATGACCTGGCAGTGACTGATACCTGTCCTTTTTTCCATTTTTCCGACATGGTGATAGCCGAGACCACGTGTGACGGCAAGAAAAAAGTTTATGAATTTCTGGGGAAGATCAAGCCGTATCATGTAATGGACTTACCGCAGAATCAGAATCTGCCATCGTCGCAGAGAGCATGGGAAAGTGAAGTGCGCCGCCTTAAAACCAGCCTGGAGGATACACTGGGACTGAAAATAACTGACGCGGCGTTGCGTGAAGCTATCTATCTGACGAACGAAGAAGCCCGGGTGAAGAAAGAACTGTTCGACTTGAACCGGGTAGACCCACCGCCTTTTTCGGGGAAAGAGATAACAGCCATCGCTTCCGATTCTGAATTTACTACTGACCGGGCAGCGACGATCGAATTACTCAAAAAAATTATCGAAGAGGTCAAGGAAAAATATCCGAAAAATGTGAATCCGGGTGACAGGGGAGCACCCCGGATACTCCTGACCGGATGCCCGGTGGGCAGTAACAAGGATAAAGCAGTTACACTGACAGAGGAATGCGGGGGAAGGGTTGTGGCGATGGAAAACTGCGGCGGATATAAAACGGTGGAACTGCGGATTGCCGAGAATGATACTCGTGACCCGCTGACTCTGATTGCTGAAAAATATCTGAAAGTTCCCTGTTCAGTAATGTCACCGAATGAAGGACGCATGCGGTTGCTGGAACAGATGATAAAGGATTTTCGTATCGGTGGGGTGATCGACCTTACCTGGCAAGCCTGTCACACCTACAATGTAGAATCGTTCCTGGTGGGAAAGCTGGTAGAAAGAAACAACATAGCATTCCTGCATCTGGAAACAAACGCTTCCGATGCCGATAGTGAGAACTTGCGGGTGCGTATTGAAGCTTTTCTAGAGATGATCAGGGGAAAATGAATACCTGGTGGATGAAGCATCACGTTAAGGAAGAAGCAAATGCTGACAGCCGGACTGGATATAGGATCGAGAACGATTGCCCTGGTAGAGTGGGACGGTTTAAAGATCGTGAGGGAAGAGGTAATATTTACCGGGCAAAACCCGCTGGCTAATTCCCAAAAATACGGCCGTTTAGTCGCTACGGGATACGGACGCCACCTGGCGGCCGAAAACAAGCTCGCGGACGAGGTGATTACCGAGATCCGTGCCTATGCCATCGGGGCTCACCATCTTTACCCGGACGTGCGGACGATCCTTGACATCGGAGGCCAGGACAGCAAAGTGATCTCGGTGAAACCGGATGGCGGGGTGGCGCGGTTTGAGATGAACGACCGTTGTGCGGCCGGGACGGGGCGTTTCCTGGAAAATATGGCGACCGCATTGGAATTAAAGGTGGAAGCAATCGGGCCACACGCAATGGCAGCGGATGGAAAAGCGATACAAATATCCAGCATGTGTACCGTTTTCGCCGAATCGGAAACAGTCTCCTTGTTGGGAAAAGGGGAGCGAAGCGAACAAATAGCTTTAGGAATCCACCAGGCAATCGTGAAACGAGTAGGGGCGATGGTGAGGAGAGCAGGTTTACAACCACGACTGGTATTTGCCGGCGGGGTTGCCCAGAATCCCTGTATGCAAGTGTTGCTTGCCGGAGAATTGGGGATACCAGTAACTGTGCCGGCAAATCCACAGACAGTAGGCGCCCTCGGGGCGGCGATACTGGCAATGGGGCAAGCCGGATGAACTTGCCCGCCCGTTAGGATATGATATTGACAGAAAAATCAATTCGATAGATCACGGGAGGGGAAAATGGCAGATGAAGTAAAGAAACTGCGCCTGACGGAAACGGTACGCGGTTCGGGTTGAGCTTGTAAAATCGGTCCGGAGGACCTGGCCAAAGCTTTAAAAGATTTGCCGTTGACCACTCATCCCAATTTGCTGGTGGGAATGGAGCGAGTGGAAGATGCTGGCGTTTATAGATTGACCGATGAAATAGCGATTGTGCAGACGGTGGATTACTTCACGCCGATCGTCGATGATCCTTTTTTATTCGGACAGATCGCGGTGGCCAATTCCTTGAGCGATGTTTACGCTATGGGCGGGAAACCGATAACGGCGATGAACATTGTCTGTTTCCCGGTGCAGAAGATGGATATTTCGATCCTGAGAGCGATCCTGGAGGGTGGTCTGGCGAAAATGCGGGAGGCGGATATCGTGCTCCTGGGAGGGCACTCTGTCGACGACGAGGAGTTGAAATACGGTCTGGCGGTGACCGGAACTATTCATCCGGACCGGATATTACGGAAAGAAGGTTCGAAACCGGGTAACAAGCTGATACTGACCAAGCCGCTGGGGACGGGGATCATCAGCACGGCGATAAAAGGCGAGATGGCCAGTAAAGAAGCGGTTGACAAGATTGTAAAATCGATGTCCTTGCTGAATCGCATAGCCTCGGAAACGATGCTGGACGCAGGGGTCGATGCCTGTACCGATATTACCGGCTTCGGGCTAGCCGGGCATGCTGCCGAGATGATCGAAAATACCGAAACCGGGCTGGTTATCTATGCGGATAAAATCCCCTTTTTCCCGGAGGCGCAGGAGTATAGCGGCATGGGGTTGATTCCGGGGGGGCTCTACCGGAACCGGGAATATCGGAAAGCGATGGTGGAATTCGAGCCGGGTGTCAGCGAATTTTTGAAAGATATTATCTTCGATCCCCAGACTTCGGGCGGACTGCTGATTTCAGTATCGGATAAGAAAGCAGGGATTTTATTAAACAAATTACATGCCGCCGGAGTAGACCAGGCGGTGATAATCGGAGAAGTGATCAATAAACCGCAAGGCAAAATAGTGGTACGATCCGCATGAGACGTTTCAGTTAGTAACAGAGGTGATAAATGAATACAATTGATGCCCGGAACATTCCCTGTCCGGAACCGGTAGTGATGACTAAAAAAGCTCTGGAAAAGATGTCGGAAGGGACGCTGGTGGTACTGGTGAATACGGAAGAAGCCTGCCAAAATGTGCAGCGCTTCGCAAAAAGCCAGGGTTGCAGCATAAAAGTGAGCGAGCAGAGCGGGGTATCGACGATCGAGATAACCAAAGTACAACCGGTTGCCGAACAAAGCAAGGCGACCGGTCCGGTCCTTCTGGTGACCAGCGATCAACTTGGCTCCGGTGATGAAGCCCTGGGAGAACTACTGATGGCCAGTTTCATTAACACTCTGCCGGAGGCGAATCCCAGGCCGTCAAGGATGCTGTTCATTAACCGAGGGGTTTTTCTGACTACCGAGGGCTCGCGCGTACTGGACACGCTAACACAGTTGGAGAAGGACGGGGTGCAGGTATTTTCCTGCGGGACATGCCTGAACCACTACCGGATCAAGGAGAAGTTGAGAGCCGGGCAGATAACGAACATGTACGATACCGTCAGTGCATTGATGACGGCGGAGAAAGTGATCAGAATCTAAGGATCCCAGAGATTGTCAGCGGTATGCAGGCGGAATTGTCGTGGCGTTTTACCGGTGTTACAATCAGACCACGATAACCTGCGGCGAGGAGGTCAGAATAAAATGCAAGGCGGTAAATACGGTAAATACATAATCGAAGAAATGAAAACACCTTCGAGACTCTCGGTATCCCGGCATATGGACCCGACCGATGTCCCGCCGAAGCAGCGTCCCCGTATCCAGTTGCTCTATCTCGACAGAGAGGTGGTAAAAGACGGGACTTATACCGAGTGCGTATGGATCATGCCGGGAAAGCGTTACCCCGGGGTAGCGGAGCAATATCCCCACTTTCACGATTTCGACGAGGTGGTATCGTTTATCGGAAGCGACCTGGATGATCCGTGGGATCTGGGCGGCGAGATCGAATTCTGGATCGAGGGCGAGAAACATCTGTTAACGCGTAGTTGCCTGATATGTTTGCCGAAAGGGACGAAGCATTGCCCGCTGATTATCCGTAGAGTAGACCAGCCGATTTACCATGCGGCGGTGGGGACGGGGGGCATCTACCTGCAAAATATCGATGAAGAAGATCAAAAAGACCTGAAATACAGCATGGAGAACCTGCGCCGGTAAACCTTGCGCTTGAAATATACTCCAAGTTCCGGGATGAGCGGCGGGATTGAACAGAGAATATCCCGGAGAGTCATGTCTTTTGGGCAGGTGGTCTATCGAAGAAACTGTCTGCCCAGCCTTCGGCCCAGGTGCCGGGGCCGATCATGATGGCCATTTCGATGTAGGGTTTGCGGACGGTCTTGAAGTGGTTCGGACCGTGGCGCAAGCCGCGGGGTACGAAGTAGGCGAAACCGGTGTTGAAAGACATCAGGTGGCCGTCGATTCCCACCTGGATGTCCGCCCCGAGGTCTTCCGGATGCTCCGGATCACTGCCGATATGCAGCACGATTTCGTCATATTTTTTATGCACCATTTCAGGAATGCTGGGTTCGACTTCGCCCCAGATCCAGCCGAATTCGATGTAACACCGGGCCTGGTTCACCTGGATGCTACTCATATAAGTCATGGTCGGAGCCTGGCGGCCTTTCTTGTACACACCCAGCCCCGCCTCGCGCATCGGTGAGCGGACAGCAAATTGCTCATAGTCGAATTTATCTTTTTTTACGGGTAACCGGTTGTGGGGTTGAAAGACGGCATCATGGCAGCGGGCAACAGCCAGGTCGCCGGTACCCAGCGTCAGGATCATCTGGAGATGCGGGAAGCGATACTTTTTCCAGGTGACCGGACCATGCGGAGTCCCTTTCGGGATGAAAAGAGCGGTGGTGGTGTTAAAAGTAATCGGCTGGCCGCCGATATAGAATTCGATTTCGCCGCCGAGGTCCTGAGGAGTATCCGCGTGGCTGCCCCAGTTGATGATAACCTGGTCGAAATCGTGTACATGTTCGGAGATGCCCGGGTTAGGCTCGGGAATACCATTGATCCAGCCGATTTCGACACAGTGGTCCGCGCCCGGGATTTGACGGTTGCTTAAAAAAGTCATGGGCGGATGCTGGCGGTTAGCAACCGGAGAAAGGCTTTTTACCGGCGTGTAAAGCGGCCGGGTAACCACGTATTTCAGGTAATCATTCGTTGCCATCGCGCCCTCCGTCACCCGAATATTTTCAGTGCAGATAATAGATCACCCGGAAGATCCTGTCAAAGAGATCATTCAAGACCGTCATATACAATCATTTTGACAGCCGGTTTCAGGCTGGCTTATAATCCGGGGCGAGCCGACGGGACATTACAGGTTCATTTTATACCCGCTTGTGCCTGACAGTCATAATTGCAGGTATTACCGAAGGAGAAACCGATGTTTGAGAAAGTCGACCATATGACATTTGTCGTGAAAGACATGGACAAGGCTTTGAAATCCTACGAGCAGATACTCCGGCTGACGCCGGGGAAAAGAGGATTTGAGAAAAAATTCGGGGATACCCGGCTGGTCATGCTGACCATCGACGGTGCCCGGATCGAATTAATGCAGCCGGGCAGCGGCAAAGACAATCCCTTTGCCCAATTCCTGGACGAGCATGGAGAGGGCCTGTACAGCTATTGCGTTTACGTCCATGATTTTGATGCCGAAATCAAGCGCCTGAAAGCGATGGGAGTAAAATTGAGAGAAGCGACGCAGGACTTTTTATTCCCGGGTTACCCGTTTCGCATTGCCTGGGTATTGCCGGAGGGCGGGCTGGGGGTGGCGGTCGAACTCGTGGATGCCGCGGCTCTCCCGGATTTTGAAAGATAGTCTGATCATCAGGTGGAAACAGCCCGCAATTTATACTTGACTTGAATGATATAATAAAGCGTACTTATATGATAGTCCATATGGACAATCCACAGATACCGGTTCAGTTAATGCAGCACGGATCGGGGCAAACCTTGACCGGTATATCAGGAGAGATAGACATACTCCAGATTGTCAGATATACAAGGGCGAATCAATCTGAGAAAGAGAGGTGAAGAAGGAGAAGAGCTTTAAGAACCGGTAGCCTGGACCGACTATAAAAGCGATTCAGCGAATAAACAGGGAGGGAAAATCGTGAACATCAGAAAGGTTTATGTTTCTCTGAGCCTGGTCTTGATATTAGCAATGCTGGCTTCAGCCTGCGGCAAAGAAGAAGCCAGAACTACGACTAGCGCAACCACGACAACCGGCCCGACAGCCACGACAACGGCACCTCTGCAAACCACAGTTTCCGACAAACCGATTTACGGGGGTCAACTGACGATAAGCCTTGGCAGAGACCCCGAGGGATTCGACGATGCCCTGACGCAACCGGGTAACAATTTCACGATGCATCTTACGAACCAGGAACTCATGATCGGGGATTGGACGAAGGGGTTGGGAGGAACCCGGGAAGCGACCTGGACAACGGGGGTAATCCGCAAAATATCGTTGTCAAAAGGTTGTCTTGCCGAGAACTGGGAGATCACCGAACCAGGCACAATGGTGTTTAAGATCCGTAAAGGGGTGCGCTACGGTCTGAACCCTAACAGCGAGGCCAGCCGCCTGGTCAACGGGAGAGCGATTTCGGCGAATGACATTTCCTGGACCCTGAACAAATACATTACTTCTCCCAGAGCACCTCTTGCCATGGGTGATACGAGAAGAGCAGTAATCAAGGCACTGAACGATACCACACTCTCGATCACCCTGCCTCTGACAGCTTTCTCCGACATGGATATCTTCGGTGATTATTCGCATTGCGATATGCCGAAGGAGATCTATGACCGATATGGTACCGCAAACGATTGGCGTTACAGTGTGGGCACGGGACCGTATATGCTGGTGGACTACATCTCGGGCAGTTCGGCGACTTTTAAGAAGAATGCCAACTTCTGGGAAGCAGATCCGATGGGTGCCGGCAAGGGTAATCAGCTTCCATATATCGACACGGTGAAGATGCTGATTCTCACGGACGCGTCGACCCGTCTGGCTGCCCTGCGAACAGCCAAGCTCGATATTCTCAACGACATTTTCTGGGAAGATGCGAAGAGCCTGAGAACGACGAATCCCCAGTTAAAAGAGCAGAAGTACTATGCTGATTCCGGCCTGGCCATCAACATGCGGACGGACAAGAAAGAACTTCCATACAAAGACATGAGAGTCCGCCAGGCGCTGATGCGGGCAATCGATTTTGAAACGATCAGGAACACCTGGGGCGGCGGAGAAGCGCAGATAAATACTTTCCCGATATTGAAGATGAACGAGTATGCTGACGCTTATTGCTCTGTCGAGGAAGCGACACCCGAAGCCCAAGCGCTCTTCAAATATAGCCCGGAAGCGGCGAAATCGCTTCTTGCAGAGGCCGGCTATCCGAACGGGTTCGAGGCAACGCTGATATGCAGCACGACGACCACAACGGTCGATTACCTGTCGATCATCAAACAGATGTGGTCCAAAGTGAACGTTAATATCAATATCTCCCAGAAAGAGACGGCGGTATATACCAGCATTTTCTGGACCCGGGCTTATGAAGACATGTTCTGCGGCGGTCCCGGTCCGGCGGGCAACCTGTACATCGCCTATTCCTTTGTGCCCGGCCCGTTCGGTGGCAACTTCAGCTACATCGACGATCCGGTAGCCAAGGAAGCCAAGGATAAGATGATGGCTATTTCGATCGCCGACCCCGCGGCGGCGGGAGCCATACACAAAGAGCTGATGAAATATATGTTGCCCCGCGTTGTGTCGGTTCCGGGTGTTTGCCCGCCCGGTTATCACATGTGGTGGCCATGGGTGAAGAACTATAACGGCGAGTCCAGTCTGGGATATACCAACTATCCGAACTTCATAAAATATGTCTGGCTCGACCAGAATCTGAAAAAATCGATGACCGGTAAATAGGAAGAGTCTAACCGCCAGGAAGCGGGAAAGGACAGTACCGCAAGATAATATCAGCAGTTGTAAGGGAATGGGGACATATAATCCCCATTCCCTTTTTCACTACAAATGGAGTATGATGCTTTAGCGAATAAAGAAGCTTGAATCCTGATACCAATCCGCCGAGATTAATTTTTTCGAGAGTTCAGATGGATTTTGGACAACTGAAGTATTTTAACGAAGATGCAAACGAAAAGTCGAAAAAGACCAGGATTTTCATCGGAGCGGATGCAGACTGCAAGAATGCCAGCATAGTCAAGGACATACTTCAGGAATCGTTAAAACGGTTGTGCCTGGAGGCTGATGTAGTTACCGCCGGCTCCTGGGGTTACCATGAGATCGAGCCGGTATTATTTATCGAGAAGCCTCCCGGAGCCGGGATGCTATACAAGCTTAACAAGCCTGATGATGCAGCGGGGTTGATCGAAGATGTCCTGACAGGAGGAAAACCCAGGCTGGAACTGGCATTATCCGTATCAGAAGGAGAAGAGGAAGCGGGTTTATCACGGCCGCGAGAAGTACCCCTGGTAAATTTGCAGAAGAGAATCGCTCTCAGAAACTGTGGCATGGTAGATCCGCGGGAGATAGTCCATTACGTCGGACGCGGCGGGTTCCGGGGGTGGGCGGAATGCCTGCAAAAAAGTCCGGTCGCAGTAATAAACAGGTTACAAGAGACAGGATTGCGAGGAAGGGGCGGAGCCGGTTTCTTTACCGCCGATAAATGGAAAATATGCCGGGAGGCTGCAGGCGCGGAAAAATATGTCGTCTGCAACGCGGTCGACGGCGATCTGGAATCAAATACCGCCCGCTTGCTGCTTGAAGGAGACCCGTATTCGGTACTGGAGGGGGTGTTGATCGGGGCGTATGCGACCGGGGCGGCGCATTGTATCATTGCGGTGTCCGCACAATTCAGCACCGGCATAAGTCGGTTACGCGCGGCGATCGACCAGGCTAACGAAAACAAGTTAATCGGTAAAAATATCCTCGATTCCGATTTCAGTACCGACATCGAGGTTCGAACAGTGCCCCGATCAATAGTAATGGGAGAAGAAACAGCGCTCATCAGATACATCGAAGGAAAACAGGCCATTCCTTATCTTCGCCAGTCTTACCCGGCGGAAGCCGGGATCAACGGCAAACCGACCTTGATAAACAATATCGAAACTTTTGCCGTGATTGCGGCGGTTTTCAATGATCGATTTCCGGAAGCGGACCTGAAGAAAGGGACGAAAGTCATCACGGTGCTTTATCCGGGCAAGTGCAAATGGACGCTCGAAGTACCGCTGGGCACGACCTTCCGCCAGGTACTTAACGCAGCGGATGCCGGGGAAATCGAGGCGATCCAATTTGGCGGACCGACAGGCTCGTTTTTCGGTGAGGATGATTTAGACACCGGGATTGAATACGAAGATCCGGGCAGGGTGTCCGCAATCATGGGTTCAGGAATTTTAAAGTTGTACACTAAAGGTAGCTGTGCGGTAGCCGCGGCGGCGGAGAATATGGCATTCCTGAAATCCCAATCGTGTGGCAAGTGTATCTTCTGCCGCGAAGGTACTTACCAGGCGGCGCGCATCTTACAGGATATCAGTTCGAATAACGGCAGGCCGGGAGATTTGGGGATGCTCAGCGAACTGGGCGAATGCATGAAAGCCGGTTCCGTATGCGGTTTCGGCGAGGCGGCGGCAAATTCTTTACTGAGCAGCCTCAGGCTTTTTGGGAAAGATTATGATGCCCATGTAAAGCAAAAACACTGCTTACAACGTGCAGAATAAATGGCATAAATTTTTAAACTCAAGTGATGAATACCGGAACTATAAAGCTGAATATCGACGGCCGGGATATCGAAGCGGAAAACGGCGGATCAATACTGGGGATTGCGCTGGGGGCGGGGATTTATATCCCCCATCTATGCCATCATCCGGACCTGCCCCCGATCGGGGCATGTCGCCTGTGTACTGTGGAAATCGCAGGTTGGGCAAATCCGGCGGCATCATGCATCATACTGGCGGCCAGCGGTATGGTTATCAATACCAGAACGGAGAAGGTGACCCGCTTCCGCAGATTGGCGATGGAGTTGTTGCTGGCCGCCCATCCCCGTGCCTGCGACACATGCAGTAAATACCTTAATTGTGAACTGCAAGCGCTCAAACAATACCTTATCCAGGACGATCTGACGGTAAGGACGCGCGACCGGATATTTCCGGTTAATACGAAAAACCCCCTGTTTCTTCATGATCCCAATAAGTGTGTTGCCTGTGGGCGGTGTGTGCGGGCATGCCTTGATTTACGCGGGGTCGGAATCCTGGAATATGTGAAGCAGGGAGATGAGACTTACTGCGGCACAGGAGCAAATCTGCCATTGAGCGAAGCCGGTTGCCGGTTTTGCGGGGCATGCGCCGAAGTGTGCCCGACCGGGGCAATTTCCGACAAGGCGGAACTGGTTAAAGAAAAAAACCGTAAACTTGCCCTGGTGCCGTGCCGTTACACCTGCCCCGCTGAAATCGATGTTCCGCGATACATACTTTATATCCGGAAGAAAAATTATCGAGCTGCGGGAGATGTGATTCGGGAAAAAGTACCATTTCCCGAGATTCTTGGTCATATTTGCGATCATCCCTGCGAGGCAGTGTGCCGCCGGGGCTACGTCAACCAGCCGGTCGCAATCAGGGAACTAAAAAGGTTTGCCACCGGCTTGTTACACAGTCAAGGGGCGGGCTTCAACCGGGGGAGAAAACCAGCGACGGATAAAAAGGTGGCGGTCATCGGATCCGGGCCGGCCGGGCTGACGGCAGCTTATTACCTATGGAAACAGGGGCATGAAGTGACCGTGTTTGAAATGCTCGCTCAGGCCGGGGGCATGATGCGGGTCGGGATTCCGGAGTACCACCTGCCCCGTGAAGTACTCGACCGCGAGATCGCTAATATCACCGGGCTGGGAATCAAGATAAAGACTGAGGTGCGTATTGAAGCGATCGACCGACTGTTTGCTGCCGGTTACGGAGCAGTAGTGGTAGCGGTGGGGACCCATGCCGGCCAGAAGTTGCCGTTACCGGGGGTGCAGGGGACGGGGGTGCTGACCAGTATCGAATTTTTAAGGGGCGTTCATCTGGAAGCAAAAACCAGGCCCGGTGATAATGTGGTGGTAATTGGAGGGGGCAGCGTTGCCTTTGATTGCGCCCGGGTGGCGCGGCGGCTGGGAGCGAAAGCGGTGCACGTGGTCTGCCTGGAAAGCCGCAAAGAAATACCGGCTTCGCGTGATGAACTGGATGAGGGAGAAGCGGAGGGAGTTCTGGTTCATCCGTCGTTGAGCGTATCCGCTATTTTGCGGGAAAATGGCAGGATAGTCGGCGTGGAGCTTGCAGAGGTATCTTTCTTCGGTTTCGATGAAGACAATAATATCCATGTTGAAGTGCATGCCGAGGCGAAGCATCATATTGAAGCTGACTGTGTAATATTTGCCATCGGGCAAAAACCGGAGATCCCGGCCGGTTTCGGCATCGATCTGAATACGAAAAAGCTGATTGACCTGGATACGTATTCATTACAAACAAGCCGGGAAGGGGTTTTTGCCGCCGGAGACGCGGTGACGGGCACGGCTTCAGTGATAAAAGCGATTGCGTCCGGCAGAAAGACCGCGATTGCAGTTGACAGGTTCCTCGGCGGCAGTGGAGATATCGAGGAACGACTGGTTCCGGTGGAAGAACCGGAGAAATGTTTAGGAAAGGTCGAAGGTTTTGCCAGCCTGCCGCGTGTCACAGCGGATTTGGTGCAGGTCTCAGAAAGGACGTCGTGTTTTTGCCCGGTTCTACCCGGACTGGA
>JBBITI010000056.1:0-13793 GCA_037440885.1 Dehalococcoidales bacterium
TATCCACCGGGGGGAGGGCATTACGGTCTTCAATAAAGTCGCCGAGATGGCTGTCCTCTTCTTCGCCGATGGGAGCTTCGAGGGATACCGGCAACTGGGCGACTTTGACGATCTCGCGCACTTTCTCGGCTGGTAAGTCCATCTTTTTACCGATCTCTTTAGAAGTGGGTTCGCGGCCGTATTCCTGAGCCAGACGGCGGCTGACCCGGAGCAACTTGTTAATCGTTTCAATCATGTGTACCGGCACCCGGATGGTGCGTGCCTGATCTGCAATGGCCCGGGTGATAGCCTGCCGGATCCACCAAGTAGCATAAGTGCTGAATTTAAAACCGCGATGATGGTCGAATTTTTCGACCGCCCGGATTAACCCGATGTTGCCTTCCTGTATCAAATCAAGGAGGGACATGCCCCGACCCATGTGTTTTTTGGCGACACTGACGACCAAACGCAGATTAGCTTCGATCAGGTGCCGTTTCGCTTTTTCGGCATCGATATCGATATTGTCCAGAAAGATCCGGTGACGCCTTTTGCTAGTCTCAAAAGCCGCCTGTAAAGCTTGACTGCTACGGAGGTTTTCGGCATCGGCAAACTTCAAAGCTGGATCGACGGCCTCCCGGATATCTTTAGGTAACAAGTCGCAGTTCAAGGACAGATTGATGATTTGTTGTTCTGTTTCTGAGACTGATTTTTCAATCTGCTTAGCAATGTTCTGCACAAACTCCTGGCTGATCACGCCATCAATGGTCATCCGGAGTTTGGAATCACTGATACTGGCGATGATACCGCCGTGGGAGTCTATTTTCAGTTCTTCCTGCAAAGCACGCATCAGTTTTTCCGACTGCCCGATTTCGATCAATGAATTCAGAATAATTTCGCCGGCGGTCGGTGGTTGGCCGTTCAGTTCCTGGTAAACCTGCTTGATTTCTTTCAATCTTTTTGCCAGTTCGATTTTTTTTGCCAGTTCACGCTCATCACGGGCTGTCAGCAAACGTACTTTGCCGATTTCATGCAGGTATAGTCTGACCGGATCGTCAGCTGTTTCCTGTTCAGCTCCTTCCAGTAATCCGACAGCGGTATCCGCTTCAGTCTCGATATCCAGTCCTTCGGACTTAAGTTCATCTTCCAGTTCTTCAGTGGAAGGGATTTCTTCTTCCGCAATATTCTCCGGATTAAACTGTTCGGTGTCTTTAAAATCCTGTGAATCCATTTTTCAACTCCTAAGTCGCTGTTGGCGACGGGCTTTCATGCCGAATATTTCCTTGAGTTCAGTACTGGTCTGCTTGCTCCGGACCAATTCTTCAGCGATATTCGCCTCGGAAGCGAGTACCGCCTCTCTTTTCCGCTCCAGATTGCGCAGATACTTCTCGCGCAGTCGCAGGGCACAATCTGCATATTTTCGCGAGATGCGGTCCGGTAAAATACGTTTACTTAATACCACTTCCAGGTGTTCCCGAATAGCGGCATCGACAATCTGGCGCAACTCAGCAGCGGTTATGCCGTCGTGATCCCGCCACGCCAGGAATATCTCCAAATTTTCACTGTTTTCGAAATACTCTGGCGGTAACAGCCCCGCCTGTTTACGTAGTTCCGGGTATTGAAGCAACAGGTTGAGGCAATATTCCTCAACCGGATTTTTAAACAGGGAGTCCGTTTCTTTTTTATCCGCGACCAAACCGGGAGGACTTTTAGTTCGTAACGCTGGATTTTTTTTCTTCATGGCAGCTTCAAGACTCAAGTCGCTCACCCCGATCATTCCTGCCAGCTTCTGCAAATAATGAGCCCGCCGGACAATATCCTTAATCCCCTCCACTACCGGATAAAGTCGATCCCGAGCCTTAATACGATCGCCTACTTTAGTGAGATCAAGCCCGGCGACGACCACATCAAACGTATAATCGATAACCGGTCGTGCGGTATCAACCATACCTGACCAGGATTCGTGATCTGCCTTAATCACCTGATCCGGGTCTTTACCCGCGGGGAGAACAATCACTTTTATTTCAGCTTCCAGCAGGTTTTCGAAGTCAACACACCGCTGCATGGCCTCTGCTCCGGCGACATCAGAATCCATAGCCAGCACCAGGTTCCGGCTTAACCGCTTCAAAATACTGACCTGTTTTTCGGTTATCGATGTACCCATCGAGGCAATCACATTATTACAATGGTATTGATGAGCAGTGATAACATCCATGTAACCTTCGACGATAACCGCCCGATTTTCATTTTTAATAGCGGCGGCGGCGAGGTGCAAGCCGTACAGCGTAGCACTCTTGTCGAATACCGGCGTCTGCGGGGTATTAATGTACTTGGGGCCATCGGTCGACGATTCAAGGACACGCGCCCCGAACCCGGTTACCCGACCGCGCTCATCCATGATCGGTATCATCAGGCGGTGCCGCCAGCGATCGAAGGTCCGACCGGTTTCCGCTACAGATAGCAATCCAGCTTCAAGCTGTTCTTTTTCTTCGTAGCCTCGTTCAAGTAAATAAATCTTGAGAGCATCCCAGCTTTCAAGAGCGTATCCCAAACGGAAATCACGGACGGCAACAGTATCGATACCGCGCTGCTTGAGATGATCCCGCGCTTTCGCTGCCTGGGGTGAGTTCGCCAGCAAGTCCTGGTAATACCGAGTCGCCATATCATTCACCGCATAAAGTCGGTCTTTCAGCCCTTTACGTGTCTCCGCTTCACTATGAGACGGCAAAACCACACCCGCCCGATCCGCCAGTCTACGCAGGGCTTCGATAAAATCCACCCCTTCTTTTTTCATAACAAAAGCGAAGGCGTCTCCCCCGGTATTACAGGCACCAAAACAATGCCAGCTTTGCCGTTCAGGGAAAACAAAAAAGGAAGGGGTTTTTTCGTTGTGGAACGGGCAACGCGCTTTAAAATTACGTCCCGACTTAGACAGCGGAGTATACTGGGAAATAACGTCGATGATATCGATTCGCTGCTTTACTTCGTCAATGGCACTCATTCAGGTATATTATAGCATTGATAAAATCAGAAATACTTTCATTTTCTTCGCTTTTCGAAAGATTGCGAAACTAATCAGAATACGAGAATATTGGTTTATACAGTCAAGTTTCAGTTCTCTACATAACTGGTCAGAGGGTCTGCCGGCCCTCAAGAGCCCGGGTCAGCGTCACGTCATCGGCATATTCCAGTTCTGTCCCAAACGGGAGACCACGTGCAATACGGGTTACTTTAATACCCATTGGAGAGATGATACGGTTAAGGTACAAAGCGGTCTGTTCGCCTTCCAGATTGGCATTGGTTGCCAGAACGACTTCGACAATCTGATTATTCTTCAGACGCTCGAGTAATTCCTGAAGGTGGATATCAAGGACCCCGACTCCTTCAGTTGGCGAGATCGCCCCATGAAGAACATGATACATTCCTTTATAAGCATGAGTGTGTTCCAGAGCCAGTATATCTTGGGGTTGTTCAACAATACAGACCCGGCTGTGGTCACGCTCGAAATTGGCACAGATGGCACAGGGGTTAACATCGGTCACATTACAGCAGACAGAACACAGCGTGACTTCCTGTTTCAGGGCAAGCAAGGCTTCCGAGAGTTGTTTTACCTGCTCTGCCGGTGCTTTAAGCAGAAAGTAAGCCAAACGCTGGGCGCTTTTCGGCCCGATTCCTGGTAACCTGGCGAATTCCTCAATCAACCTGTTAATTGGCCCGGCTGCCGGAAGCAACACGGGTTTCAAATCCGATTTACCTTTCAACCCCATATCCTTACCCGTTTATCAACGGTTTTGCGGTACGAGTCAACTCCAATTCAAATACAGAAGTTCCGGGCAAAAACAACGGTCGCCCCGCTGCGACATATGCAGTAGTTGTAATAGTGTATCGTGAAACCAAAAGTCCAGTGATTAATGACATCGACTACTCGATTGCCGGTCAACGGGCGATCCCGGGATTAAGCTAACCCGGGTAGCTTGAAATTACCACTGGCCATCATTTCTTTTGCAGCTGTTTTCTGGGCTTTCTGTATTCCGTCATTAACAGCCTGGATAATAAGATTCTCCAATTTTTCCGGTTTACCGGGGTCAATTGCCCTGGGGTCGATCTTAACAGAAAGGATTTTTTGAGAACCATTAACGGTAACTTTAACGGCACCGCGACCGGCATCGGCTTCGACAACGATGGCGGCCAACTGCTTTTGCATCGCATCGGCCTGGGCTTTAAGCTCTCGCATCTGGTTGATCTGGTCTTTGGTTTGCCTGAATTTCGCGAAACTCATTTTTCCTCCACGCTGGTTATTTGAGCACCTATTTTAAGTGCTTCTTTGACAAGATGGTTTTCTTCTAAAATACAACGAACCTGGCAGGAACGCCCCAGGAAAGCTCCGATTATCCTTTCAGTGACCCGCAAATTTTCCAGTGTTTCTATCTTTTCCTTGAATATTTTACTATCGAAAGCCAGACAGACAATATCGTTTTCTAACGATATCGGCCGGACCGGGGCACTTCTTAATATGGCAGCAGCAGGAGTTTTTTGCAACTCTGCAGGGGCGTGTTTGATCACAAGTTTCCAGTTAAGGCGCAGCTTTTCGATTTCGCTGGCGACTTCCATCGGAGTTCCGGCCAGAGTATTCGGCCTGTCAGGCCCCGGCTTTTTTAACTGATTACCAGTAAGGTTACGGGGTTGCGGCTGTTGAGAGCCTGCGGTGATAGCAGCAGGCGCAAGACCTGTTTTAGCGGCGTCGACAGCGGTGGTGAACCCAGTCGTTTCGTCAACCGGCAACTTTTCACCGGTTTCCAACATCGAGTCGACCAGCGCAAGTTCCAGGGGTAGTGTTGAGTAATTGTCAAAACGCTGCCCGAGTTGACCGAAAAGCCGGGTCGCTCTTACAATCTGTGCTAGGGTCGTTTTGTTCGCCAGGGCTTTCATCTCGGCAATCTCATCGACAGTAGAATCGATCGAATCACCAGCATTGGTTTTCGCGAGCAACAATGAACGTAAATATTCCACCAGTTCCCGGTTGAACTGTCTCAAGTCCATGCCGTCATTGTTGACGTTATTGATGGTCCGGAGACCGGCGGGGAGATTACCGTTGACAATATGCCCGGCTAACTCTTTGACCCGTTGATCACCACTGATACCCAAGGTAGCCTGGACCTGCCGCAAGCCGATTTCGCTGCCATAGTAGGTGGTCAGTTGCTCCAGTAAATTCAGGGCATCGCGCATACTACCGGTAGCACTGCGGGCGACCAACCGCATGGCTTCGGCATCCATATTAATACCTTCGCCGTTACACACCCGGGACAATTCGGCGGTAATATTTGCCTGGCCGTGACGATGAAAATCGAAACGCTGACACCGGGACATGATAGTAGCCAGGATTTTATGGACTTCAGTAGTTGCCAGGATGAATATCACGTGGGCCGGCGGTTCCTCCAGCGTCTTCAACAGAGCGTTGGCGGCATTGTTGCTTAACATATGGACTTCGTCGATGATGTAGACCTTGTAACGAGCCTGGTTGGGTGCGTAGTTCACTTTTTCTCGCAGGACACGGATATCTTCGACGCTAGTATTACTGGCGGCATCGATTTCGATGACATCGAGAGCCCGTCCTTCAGTAATCGCCTGGCACATCGCACAGGTATTACAGGGCTCACCGCGGCCGTTATGCTGGCAATTCACAGCTTTTGCCAGAATGCGAGCGGTACTCGTCTTGCCAGTCCCGCGCGGTCCGCAAAAGAGATAGGCATGGGAGATACGGCCAGTGGTCAACGCATTCAGCAGTGTTTGCGTGATTGTTTGTTGACCCACGACATCAGCCAGAGTCTGGGGACGCCATTTACGATAAAATACCTGGGAAATCATCGCGGTCTATTATACTCTAAAAGAGAGATAACTCGAAAGGAAAATTGAGGACTTTCGGGGGATAAATGAAGAACTATGAATTTGATTTCTGGTCTTCAGCTGGAACAGTGTGTTTTTTGGTATCGATAATATATTCCGGAGCCTCAAAAGGAGAATAACCCCGGGCAATCAATTTACCGTTCTCAAAGATATTCAGGCTGGTTCCGCAACGGGGGCAGGACTGATAGCGCTCAAATTGCAATGCCCAGCCACTATGCCGGCAACCACACTTCGGACATATTCCCTCAAACATGAATTGATTATGCGTCTCTCATGTCCGGTCTGTCAATCAAGGGCTTAGCAGAATCAGAGGCAGAAATTGTGCTATTTCACTATTTTTCTATCTCTTTCTTGCGATATCGCCTGATTTTACCGCTTTTTCTTTCGACAGCCTCTAAGTTCTCCGGTGGCACCCCGATAAACACAAGACGGCTAATCTCCTTCAGATCTGAAAGAGATTAGCCGTCTTGATCAGACCAGTTTGCTACCAAGTGCCGGTCGATATCCAGCGTGTCGGCCTAGCTCTTACCAATCCGGAACATCTTGGTGCCGCAGGTGGGGCATACGCCTTGGGTTGCGGGCTTGCCGTTCTTCATGGTAATACTTTTAGCACCTTTGATTTCCTTCTTGGCCCGGCATTTCACGCAATACGCTTGCATCGTAATCACCCCCTTATTTTTTGAGATTAAGCGTAATTCATTTGTGCGTGGATGTCAATAGGTTATATAGGAAATTATTACTATTCGGGGGAATGATTTTCACTCATTGTCAACGAGAGCTCGTACTTATTTCATTTAAGAAACTCGTTACGGCCGTAAAAAAGTCGGGGAAGTTCTCGCGCCGGATATTGTGAGCGGCGTTTTTCACCAGTACAGCCCGGAAAGGGGCATTGCTGCACCATAACCGAGCGGCATTTTCAGCTACTGCGGGAGTGACAATACCCGCATCGCCATAGAGCAATAATGCAGGACACTGTATCAAGGAGACCAATTCAGTATAAGAACGGAGACTGATGAACGGTCGCGCAAAAAGAGAGGGATCACATTGTTGTTTCGCCTGAGCCCAGGGAAGCCGTTCTTCTTCCGACCAAGCGGGATCGAGTTCCCGGCTGCGGGCAATTATCTGCTCGAGGGTCATCTGGCGTAAACCTGTCAAGAAAGAGCGAAAGTCCACTTGCGGACCAGTCGCTGGTTTTTCCCCCGGGGGCGGAGGATCCATCCAGGGCGGATCTTCGAGAACAATAGCAGCGGGGAGCTGTGGGTATTTAACTGCCAGGTTCACCGCGGTAGCGGCGCCCATGGAATGGCCGATAATGGCCGGTTTTTTCAAATCCAGACCGTAGATGAGAGCGGCAACCTGGTCGGCATGACTTTCAGAAGTAAAGCGGTCATCCAGGCGATCGGAACGACCGTGGCCCTGGGCATCGGGCAGGATGACGTCATAATCCCGAGCTAACAACGCGGAAGTCCGGGTCCAGCAAAGCCCGTTATCAAAAGCACCGTGGAGTAAAATACAGGGTGGTTTTACCCGGTTAGTCCGATAATAGTGAATATTCACCGAACCGGCAGCGAAATCGCCTTCATAAAAACGCAGCATTGAGTAACCCTCCCACTGTCTTAATTAACTCATGCAGCAACGGAAGCGATCTTACTAACATAAGATATCAAAATATTAATCGTTTGTATATTGCATACCGCCAAATTTGAATATATCATTTTGTCACTTGTTATTTATTATATTTGCTAATTGTGTTATATTATGTACCTGATATGCTGGCAAAAGTCATGACATGCGCCATCGTGGGGCTGGACGGCCAGATTGTCCAGGTTGAGGGTGACATCTCATCGGGATTACCGTTTTTTGCGGTAGTTGGGCTGGCAGATACGGCAGTCCAGGAAGCCCGAGAAAGAGTGCGGGCCGCCATCCGGAATTCCGGTTTTTCATTTCCGATGAAGCGAATCATTGTAAACCTGGCGCCAGCCGACCTGAAAAAGGGGGGGCCAGCTTACGATTTGCCCATTGCGCTTTGTATCATATTGAGTTCCGAGCAACTCGCTGCCGATGTTACGCACATTCTTTTCCTGGGCGAATTATCGCTCGACGGCGCCTTGAGACACACCAATGGCGTGCTGCCGATGGTTGCCCTGGCGCAACAGCAGGGATTTACCACGATCGTCGTACCCGAAGTTGATGCCAGAGAGGCATCGCTGATCAAAGGAGTAACGATACTGCCCTTCAGTTCGCTGGCGCAACTGGCAGCTTACTTGCAGGGGGAGATCCCTGCCCCGGTTTATCAACCAGCAGATGCGCTGCCGCTCAATAAGGCAGTTAGCGGCACCAATCTTGCCTTCGTTAAAGGGCAGGAACATGCCAAGCGAGCACTGGAAGTGGCTGCTGCGGGCGGGCATAACCTGGTCATGGTAGGCCCGCCGGGGAGCGGAAAGACTTTACTGGCACGGGCATTACCTTCAATTTTGCCATCACCCAGCGATGAGGAGGCACTGGAGGTAACCAAGATTTACAGCGTGGCCGGCCTACTGCCGTCAGATACGCCACTAATGAGGCACCGACCATTCCGGGCGCCGCACTACACTATCTCGAATGCGGGGCTGGTAGGTGGGGGGCAATTTCCCAAACCGGGCGAGGTCAGCTTGGGTTCTTTTTCTGGACGAATTACCGGAATTCGGGCACAACCTGCTGGAGACCTTGCGCCAGCCGCTGGAGGATAAGGTGGTGACGATATCCCGGGCCCAGGGGAGTGTGATATTTCCAGCAAGTTTCATGCTGGTGGGGGCAATGAACCCCTGTCCCTGCGGGTATTACGGGGATCCTTTCAAGCAATGCACCTGCACCCCGAACATGGTAACGCGGTACCAGCACCGTATCAGCGGGCCTTTCCTGGACCGGGTGGATATATTTATCGAGGTCCCGCATATCGACTATGAAAAGCTGGCCGATAACCGCCTGGGAGAAAAATCGGAAGCGGTGCAAGCGCGGGTAGCTGCGGCGCGCCAGATACAAACAGATCGTCTGGAGGGTACAAAACTGACCTCGAATGCGGAATTTTCGGCCAGCGAGGTACGGCAGTACTGCCAGGTCGAGGATGCGGCACAAAGCTTGCTGAAAGCCGCTATGAAGCAGCTCTATCTTTCAGCGCGGGCTTTCCACCGGGTGCTGAAGCTGGCACGGACCATCGCTGACCTAGAGAACTGCCAGATAATCAAGACCCATCACGTGGCTGAAGCTATCCAGTACCGTCCGAAGACCGTCCTCTAAAGGGTTATTTGCAAAGACGGGTCTTGAGCCTTGAGCTGTTTGCAAGCAGCAGCCACGATGTCCTTACCGTGATCACAGGTCAAGCGGATTGAGGTATAAGTATCATCGCCGGTGAAAATAACAGGATAAACCTGACAGACCATAGAACGGACGGGATAACCCAGGCATAGATTGCGGGCAGCGTCGTAGAAAGGACAGGGCAAAGGCAACCAGCGAGTAATACCCAACCGGATCAATTGAAAGGCGTAAGAAGTAACGCTTCCAACCCGGGTCTGTTTTTTCACGTTTTCATAGGAGAGATGGAGGAAATCCGTCATCTCCTTTAATTCTTCTTCGAATACTTCGATCCCCGGGCTACCTGGATTCTGCGGGTTAGGCCGGCAGCACCGGCCACATTTACGGCATTCAGACAGAGACAGGAGTTCCTTAACGTTCTCTAACGTACAGGGAATGGGCAAATTCAAGGAAATCTCATCGTTGCCGAGAGCGGTCAACAGTCGATCCAGATCGGCTTTTTCCAGATCGAGAATGTTCTTACCTTCAAGATCGGAAAGGCCGTACTTGAAGAGATTGAGCTTGTAAATTTCTTCGCCGTATAGTTTGTCTTTTTCTTCCATACTGTTGAATCTAAATACTAAAAAGCTTAGTAGAGAGGTATTTTTCGCCGCGGTCCGGGAAGATAACGACAATGGTTCCCGATGTAATTTGCCGCGCTGTTTCGGTGGCGGCATACAGGGCGGCACCGCTGCTCATACCGACGAAGATACCCTCCTTCCGGACAATCTGACGGGCTATTTCATAGGCGACTTCGGTTTCAACCATGATCGTGATATCAATCTTCGACGGGTCATAGATGGCGGGGACTATGGCTTCTTCCATGTTTTTCAGACCCTGAATATAATGTCCCTTTACCGGATGGGCGCAAACTATTTTGATCCCGGGGTTATGCTCTTTGAGAATCATGCCGACACCCATAATCGTACCGGAGGTGCCGACTGCGGAGACAAAATAGTCGATTTTACCGCGGGTCTGCTGCCAGATTTCCTCGCCGGTGGTCCGATAGTGCGCCATTTTATTGGAATCGTTGGAAAACTGGTCGGGCATAAAATACTGAGCCGGGTTTTTCTTGACCATCTCGCGAGCTTTCCTAATAGCACCATCGGTCCCATGTTTTCCTTCAGTCAGGGTCACTCTAGCGCCGAAAGCCCGGATCATCTGCTGCCGTTCGATAGAGACGGCGTCGCTCATCACTATTTCGACATCATAACCTTTGACAGCCCCGATCATAGCCAGGGCGACCCCGGTATTGCCTGAGGTCGGTTCAACAATCGTCTGGCCTTTACGCAGCTTACCTTCGATCTCCGCCTGTTCAACCATACTAAGAGCGATCCGGTCTTTGATGCTGCCGGTCGGGTTAAAACCTTCGATCTTGGCTAGCAATTCCGTCTTTTTATTAGGGTTGAGCTTATTAATCCGTACCAAAGGCGTATTGCCGATAGTTTTCAAGATATCTTCGTTTGCTTCAGGCCACATGTACATATTAAACACCCCTGATATAACCTTGCGGTAGAATATGAGTCCTAGGCCGAGGCTCGGTATAACTCCGATAACCGGTGATAATATCAATCTCGTTCATTTCGGTTTCAGTCAGTTTCCAGGAGGCAGCGGCGATATTGGCGGCGACCTGGTCGGTTCTGGTAACCCCGGCAATAACGGTACTGACCCAGGGATGAGTAACCAGCCAGCCGAGCGCCAGTTCAACAACCGTCCGGCCGCGTTGCGCAGCAAAGGCAGTCAATTTTTCAAGGACAGAAAAATTGGCATCGGAGAGCAGCCAGGCATAAAAATCCGGATTGCTACCAAAGCGAGTGCCGACCGGAAGCGCTGCACCGCGCCGGTATTTACCAGTCAAAAATCCGCCGGCCAGGGGATACCAGGGTATCAAGCCAATACCGTAGGCCTGACAACAGGGAACCAGTTCTTCCTCACAATGCCGGTCGAGCAGATTATAACGCGGCTGGACCGAAACAAAGGACGCCAGACCCGCAACCCGGGAGAGCCATAATGCTTCGCACAGTTCCCAGGCGGGGAGATTGGAACAACCGATATAACGCACTTTGCCATTCTTTACCAGTGTATCCAGGGTACGAAGCGTATTTTCGATGGGGGTGGTGGGATCAGGCAGATGAAACTGGTAGAGGTCAATATAATCGGTATTTAAACGTCTCAGGCTGGCTTCCACCGCTTTCATGATATAAGACGGAGAACCGAGGCCGTGTTTGTGGGCAAACTGCTGGGCACCTTCGCCCACAGCGACCCCAAACTTGGTAGCGATAATGACACGTTCTCGTTTACCTTTTACGGCTTTACCGATAATTTCTTCGGAACGCCCCCCACCCTTTCCGTAGACATCCGCCGTGTCGATATAATTGATTCCTTTATCGAGGGCATATTCGATTACTTTGATAGCCTCATTTTCGTCGATATCACGGCCGAAAGTATCTCCCCCCAGGCTGACCACAGAAGCTTTTAGAGCTGAGCGGCCGATCGTCCGAAACTCCATGTATCATCCTCCTCAAACCACCACGAAGTCATAAGAACAATAAACTTAATCTTAAACTACCTGGAGGTTATATTTCAAACAACTGACTCCAGGTTGGCAATTAATAACAGGATTTAGTTACTAAATGGAACAAGGAACACGCAGCAAACAATCAGTCGGATAAGATATTCCCTGTCGACCATACTATTGTGATATAATGCAGGATTGAACGGAAAATCTTGACAAAAATGCCGTTGAATACGATACTACTAAATTAATTACGAAGAGGAAAGGGCACAGGATGAAGAGAACATTTTCTATTTTTCTAGTACTAACCGCCGCTATCAGTATACTCGCTTCGCTGGCGGCTTGCGGCGGAGGCAGCGCGACGCCGAAACCCGGGATTGTCGATGGGGGGATCACCTGGACTGATCCAAGTTCGGCAGCAGGCAGACGACCGATAAGCGGAATAATAGTGAAAGTCTGGAACGCAAGCGACGAGAAAGTTGGAGAGGCAGTTTCACGGGAGGACGGCAGGTTCAGCATCTACAATATTGCCCCCGGCACTTATACTGTAACAGGCCAGGCACCCGCCGATGCTATCGCGTCCGAAGAGAAAAGGTGGCTGATAAGCGGGGTCACGGTACTTTCCGAAAAAACAAGGGCTGTTGATTTGAATTACCAGAATTCCATCGGTACCAAGCTCCCGGAGAAATACCTACAATAACCTTGACCAATTCAATACTTCAAAAGACCAAGCAAAGCAATGAAAGAGGGAGGGCTTCCCAGTCCTCCCCATTTTTATTTTAACTCGGAAGGTCAGGCTAACCTAAGGCAAACAGAGAGACCCGCCCGTTGGGCGGGTCTCTCTGCGAACAACGCTTGCGCTTTTAAGTGAACGAATGACTAGTAACCTAATTTCGATTTCAGATCCCGGTCAATCCAGACATATTTGGCCCAACCGCCAGCCGCGTTCAAGATACCGACGGCACTTTCGCCGCGATAGTTCTTCAGCCAGGGCTGCCAGACCATGGTACCCGTCTGGGCCGGGGTACAGATAATATAACTTTCTTCGTAGATAATCGCCGAGAGTTCCTTGTGAATCCGAGCGACCTCGGCATCGTTACCGGCGTTGAAGGCTGCCAACATGAGGTCCTTCCCCGCGGCCAGTTTGTCGTTGACGATGTAGCTCAGGTTATAACCACCGCCGCTACCCTGAGTCGACACCATGGTACGGAAGGTGCCCGGGCTGGCGAACCAGGAAAAGAATAAATCATCGTATTCACGCGACGCCCAGAGATTGAAAAAGACCGCAGTCTCCAATGGTTTGATATCAATTTTGACGTTGACCTTGGACCACATGTCCTTGATGATGGAGAGGTAATCGATATTGGCTTCATTATTCTGGGTTAGAATAGTGGCGGAGAAGCCATTGGGATAACCGGCTTCAGCCAGCATTTTCCTGGCTTTTTCAGGATCAAAGACATACAGGTCTTTGATCACGTCGGAGCATTCATCAAGCGGGAGGTAGTTGACTTTAAGATCAGGTAACGGGGATATGGGGGCGGTAGGATAAACCGCTTTCCCGACATAAAGATCCTTCACGATCGTCTTGTAATCGATCGCCTTGGTCAGGGCTTGCCGGACGGTTTTCTTGCTCCAGGGAGAATCTTTCTTATCAGTCCGCATATGGATGTGACCGGGGGCAGTAGAACCGGTTATTTCAAAAGTATTGAAATCTTTGCGGGTACCAGTGAGAGTCTTGGTATCATCGATACCCTGAGCCTGGGCAAGCGTATCCACCTTCCCGGTCCGCAAGGCAGACAGATAGGTCGAGCTATCGCTAATAATGTAATACTTGATACCATCAACATAAGGGAGTTGATCACCCTTGCCGGGGCCGATCGGGTTCTTGTCCCAGTAGTTGGGATTTTTGACGAAGGTCATGGTGGAGCCGGACACGAAGTCTTTCAGGATGAAGGCACCGGTTCCATGGGCAAGTTTCCAGTCTTTCATATCGCCCCATTTGGCGATGACTTCCCTGGCGATGACCCCGTTACAGGCTCGGAATATTCTTGGGAGGACCGGGCGGGTG
>JBBITI010000056.1:13803-17036 GCA_037440885.1 Dehalococcoidales bacterium
ACAATCTGGGCGATCTGGTAGATAGAGTCAGCATCATTGGGAACTACCAGATCAACAGTGTATTTGTCGACGGCTTTGATAACAAGGTTTTTAGTGAAATATGGATGGGCAACGTAGATATAGGATTGAGGGGTAGTGCAATGCCGGTTGTAGCTGAAGGCGATGTCTTCAGCGGTGGCTTCCCGTCCAGCAACCAACCGACTTGCTTCATTGGACGAATCCAGGCTGAAACGAACCCCCTTTCGTACCTTAAACGTCCAGTGATACGGGGTGACCACTTCCCAACTCTCGCAAAGGGAACCGGCCTTGGAACTCCAGTTGTAAATACCATCCAGAGTCCAGGGCCAGGTGCTGGAACCGTAACCGCCCGCATAGCCCTGCGTCCAGTCGCCGGTCAACATCTCATCTTCCGTGAGATGGCACGGCCAGGACCACCAGGGAGGCGCAAAAGCCTCATCAAAACTATTCGGGTCGGTTTGAGCCCAGAGACTCAGAATGCCGCCATACTTCGGCTTTTCGATAACAGTGGTGGTTTGCGTACCAGAAGGCTTGGTGGTTGTCCCTGTCGGTTGCGTTGTCGAGGTTTGTTCTGCGGTTTTACCGCAGGCCGCCGCCAGCATGGCCAGTAACAGGGATACGGCCACGACCGGCAGCGCACGCTTAAGCCAGATCATAGATTGTGTTCCTCCTTTCATTTTGACCTCAAGCAAGCAGCGGTGTCTCTCCAAAAATACCGCCACCCGGAAGCAAGAATACCGGGGTGCAATGTTACCATTCTTTTACCTATTAGTCAATGTTATATTTACCTATTCAAATACTTTTGTCACCTGATCAGGATCGATCCAGATAAGTGGCGTTACTTACCAAACAATCAGATGTTGGGGGTCGCAATGGGCTTAGAAAAGTTAAGAAATACGAATGGATAGAAGTCGATGAAGAAAGACGAGCTACGGATACCGATCAACTTCGGAAAAATCAAGAACCCGCCGTGCTGGCGGGTTCCTGGAGATACCCTGTTGTTTTTACTTTATACCAATAGATTAATAACCGGATTTCGCTTTCAGATCCCGATCGACCCAGACGTATTTAGCCCAGGCATAGCTGTTGAGAATACCGACAGCGGTTTCGCCGCGATAGTTCTTCAACCACGGTTGCCATATCATGGTACCGGTCTGTGTCGGGGTGCAGATTATGTAGCATTCCTCGTAAACAACCGCCATAATACCCTTGTGGATTTTCGCGACCTCGGCATCGTTACCGGCGTTGAAGGCTTCCAGCATGAGATCTTTCCCTTTTTCCAACCGGCTGTCGACAATGTAGCTCAGGTTGTAACCACCACCACTGCCTTGAGTCGATACCATAGTACGGAAGGTGCCCGGGCTGGCGAACCCGGCAAAGAACATTTCATCGTAATCACGGGCGTTCCAGCGGACATTGTAAACACCGATTTCAATGGGTTGAATATTGAGAGTGACGTTAACCTTCGCCCACATGCGTTTAATGACCGCCAGATAGTCGATGTTGATTTCGTTATTCCAGGAGAAGATATTTGCCGTGAAACCATTGGGATACCCGGCATCGGAGAGCATTTTCTTGGCTTTTTCGGGGTCGTAAACGTACAGGTCTTTGATCACGTCAGAGCATTCGTCAAGCGGCAGATAGTTAGGTTTGAGGTCGATAAGCGGGGATATGGGAGCGCTGGGATAAACCGCTTTCCCCTGGTACATATCGTTGACAATACTCTTGTAATCGATCGCCTTGGTCAGAGCTTGCCGGACTGCCTTCTTACCCCAGGGAGCATCCTTCTTATCAGTCCGCATATGGATGTGACCGGGAGCAGTAGCACCCGGCAATTCACGGGTCTGGAGATCCTTACGGGTACCGGTGAGAGTTTTGGTATCATCGAGACCCTGAGCCATCATTGAGGCATCGATCTTTCCCGTCCGGATGGCAGACAAGAAGGTAGAACTGTCAGGAATGACGAAGACTTTAACTGAATCGACGTACGGCAGTTGATCGCCTTTGCCCGGGCCGATTGGGTTCTTGTCCCAGTAGTTGGGGTTCCGGGTGAAGGTTAAAGTGCTACCGGAGACAAAGTCTTTCAGCATGAACGGACCCGTGCCGTGGGCTCGCCGCCAATCTCTCATATCGCCCCATCGGTCGATGACCTCTTTGGCAATTATACTGTTCCAGTCAACACCAATCTGGGCGATCTGGTAGATGGAGTCGGCATCATTCGGGACGATCAGCTCAACAGTATACTTGTCAAGCGCTTTTATGGAGAGATTCTTGGTGAAGTAGGGATGGGCAATGAAGATATAGGAACTGGGAGCAGTACATAGCCGATTGTAGCTGTAGGCAACATCTGCAGCGGTGACTTCGCGTCCGTTGACCAATTTGCTGGCTTCATTGGACGTATCCAGGCTGAAACGAACCCCTTTGCGCACCTGAAATACCCAGTGGTAGGGTTTGACCACTTCCCAGCTCTCGCAGATAGAGCCGACCTTGGAACTCCAGTTGTAGATACCATCTAAGGTCCAGGTCCATTTATTGGAACCATAACCTCCCGCGGCACCCTGGGTCCAGTCACCATTGAGCATCTCATCTCCGGTGAGATGACACGGCCAGGACCACCACGGTGGCGCGAAAGCTTCATCAAAGCTGTTCGGATCGGTCGTCGCTCTCAAATTCAGGATGCCGCCATACTTCGGTTTGTCAGTATCAACCGGGGGTGCGGTGGTAGTGGCGGCAGGTTTGGTAGTCGTCCCTGTCGGTTGTGTCGCGGTGGTGGTTTTGGTTGGTTCTGCGGTTTTACCGCAGGCCGCCGCCAGCATAGCCAGTAACAGGGATACGGCTACGACCGGCAGCGCACGCTTGAGCCAGATCATTGATTGTATTCCTCCTTTCTTTTTACCCTCATGTAAGCAGTGGCATTTTTAAAGATCCCACTACTTTGAAGCATTATTAACCGGGACAACAAGGCTAAATTTACTTTCAACCAGCAGTATTCCTGGCAATATTAATTACGGTACGGGCTTTACCTTGTTCATACAGTCACAGACTAGCTGGGTATGAATGTCTCGGACTAATGATACTAACACGCCATATACGAGTTGTCAATCTGATTCAGGAAGGGTTGGGGCCGAAAACCTGACTCAGGGGCGGTAGTTTTTAATGAAATCAGCCAGGGCAAACACGTTTTCTACCCGGGACTCATCGGGGATACCAACATC
>JBBITI010000057.1:0-16628 GCA_037440885.1 Dehalococcoidales bacterium
CGGCGGTTGATGTACCAGCTAAGGAAAGAGGGGGGAAGCCCTGGACGATGAAGGTCCGAGGGCTTCCCCCCTCTTTAAATAGTTACCATCCAGGCCCCATCCGTCGACGAGGCTGCGATATCTTTAGTTTTCGAGCCCAGCATTACTTTTGGTAAAACGATAGTTTAGGAATATCAATCTAGTAGGAAATGTTCTGATAAGTAATGATAAATAATCTTGACTGATTGTTTCGTAAATAAATACTATTTATAATATAAACAATCTATTGTGAATATTTCTTTTTTGTTTAGTATTGAATTCAGTTGGCTAATATGATCATTCGGATTAGAGAAACATGAGAACAATTCATAAAACTTACGGAGTCTGGCAGTTCGAGAGCTAACGCCCCGTCCATTTTTTTAAATAGGACAGGGCAATGAACAAAAAGAACAGTATTTAACTATATTATAGGTGAATGGAGGTTATGAAATGAGCGCTCATATTAGTCACCTGACTAAATTGATATCGAAATTTTATTTGATCATACTAGCCGCTACTCTGGCATTAACAACCATATTTTCAATACCAAGTACAGCTAAAGCTTGGGCATCAGATTGGTATGTATGGCAATACCCAACAGAAGTCACATATGAAATTGACTATGCCTCCTGTGCTAGTCAGACTGAAACTTCGTGGAGTACATGCGTATCTGACTGGGATAATGCTCAAAATTACGTAGATCTATCATATTATTACATCGAGGATATTTTACTGACTGCCACTACTAACAATGGAGTTGCATGGCATGGCATAACGACTAAAACAAGGACATCCCCTCCAAATTACTATATCACCTATGCAGTGAGTTGGTTAAACGAGTACTATACTGAAAACCCTTCTATCTATGATACAGCCAATAAACGACGTTCTACAGCAGGACATGAACTCGGACATACATATGGATTATCGGAATATCCCGGAGCTGTCCTCATGAACACATCTCCTTCGGAAAGATTTTCTTATGGTATCTATGTCCCACAGCAAGATGATATTAACGGCATTACCGTCCTCTATTATTAGTTAACAATAGTTGATATAAATGGAGGGTATAACTAATATGCGAAATATATGTTTTATATCTCTTTTGTTGCTTCTTAGCTTCTCGTTATTATCTTGTGTACCTACAAATGATAAATCTATTTCACCATCCAATACTATAAATGAGGCAAGTTGGGGGCAGTCTTACAATAATTTAAACGAAATGTATAATGATTCATTTGTAGATACTGTCCTAATTGGAAAGATTACTAGAATTCTTACAGTAATAACCGAACCTCCACCTAAGGCAGCCTCTGGTTCATTACATCTTGCGTTCACTGATTTTGAATTTTGTATAGAGCGTACATTAAAGGGAAAAGAGGCTGGTAATATAACCATCCATCAAACAGGAGCTAGTGGTGAATTTGAAATCCGAGATGATCCACTCTTCCAGGTAGGTGAACAATATTTACTCTTCTTACATAAGTATGAGGAAGGGAGATATTTTGTAACAGGTGGTCCTCAAGGTAGATTCAAAATATTAGGAGATAAGGTATATTCGATGAATTATTTCCTACCGCCGAATACATATTTCCCACCAGTTGCATTAGACACCAATGCACGTGACCTATCTACATTTATTGAGGAAATTAAACCTACTAACAATATTCTTCCTTAAACCTTTATGATGATTTTAATATTTTCTGAACATTGTTGTTGCCGGAACATACCAGATAGGGCAGAGTCGAACTCATGTTAAAACAATGCTAGATAAATTGTTTGGTTGGTTAAGCCAGACACAAACACCTAGTAAACATTGGCTATTTCCAACATTCTAACGTATATTTTCCTCAGTGCAACTTTTTAACTTCACCAACAGTTAATACTAATAGAGATGCTTATTTTAGAACATGAGAAAACCCTTATAGAGAGAGCAAAACACTCATCTGAGGCTTTTGCTGAGTTATTTGATATGTATTACAAGCCAATATTCGGATATGTATTAAGACGAACTGCAGAGATAGAAACATCTAGAGATATCACATCTGCCGTATTCCTGGAAGCTTTGCATCACATTAATAAATACGAATGGCGCGGAATTTCCATTTCTCACTGGTTTTATCGCATCGCCAACCATGAAATCATTGACCATTATAAAAAACAAAAATACATCAGTGCAGTTCAAAAGAATACTTATATCGAAGGTAGACTTAGTGGTTTACGAGACGAATTGATATCAGCTACCACCGAGTTAAAGAAAAACGAGGACTTTCTTGATCTTCATGCCAGCCTAACCAAACTCCCAGTGAAATATCAGGAAGTACTAGTATTGAGATACTTCGAAGACAAGGATATTAAAGAGGTAGCTATGATTCTTGGAAAACCTGAAGGTACTGTGAAGTCTTTACTCCATCGAGGCACTGAAATATTAAGAAAGATGCTGGAGCGATAGGAAGGGATGGGAACCAGAGAAGAAATAATTAAAAAATTTGAGAGCGTAAAGCTCCCGGATATTGTTCTTGAGGATCATCGGCGGGAGTTAAGAGCTTCCTTAATTGCGGAATATGCGACTCAGAATACTACAGTTAAGTCGTCCTTCTTTTCATTCATACAATCTGGCTTGAGAAGTTGGAAGGCTATTGCCGCCACTTCCCTGGTTTGGATAGGTATAACTTTATTAGTAATATCATTGCTAATCATCCCTGCATCTCAGCCTAACTCAACTGTGTTGGCTATAGATGCGGTGATGGACAGCCCCCAAGTGAAAAATATCCTGGTTGGGGATGCAATGGAGTCGGTCACTATCACACCGATCGACAATGAAAATATGGAAGTAGTTGTTGAAAGTCGTGGTGGAATCATCATAATTGCCAGCGTTAGTATACGAAAAAGAGCAGTCACCATTAATGAAATAACTAGTGTCACAATGTTCGGTTCTATATTTGAACCTGAGGAACTGCTTAGTGGTACTGAAGCTGAGAAGATAACTGGCATCGCTTCGACGAATTACGAATTTCGCCAGTTACAGAGTAAAGGTGCACAGATTGACAAGATCGCAGTCGTTCAGACCATTGTTACTAGCCGGAATTTGACTACTGGTGAGATAAAAGAAGCCCCCCGGAAATGGGCAATGGTTACGTTGTCACTTCAAGGGAAATATTGGTATTTTCTGGTCGATCCTTTCGGATCAAGAGTAATCAATAGAAGTCTAGAAGCAGCTCACAAATAAAAGAGAAGTAATGGGGTATTTATTATGAATAGGAGAGCAATTATTTGGATATCTATCTTTGGAATATTCCTTCTCTTAATGACAGGAATGCTCAGTTCATGCGGTCAGCCTTTACCCGCCTCCTCAACCACTAGTATTGGAAGTAAGGAAATCACTTTTTCCGATGTAAAACTTGAAAGTGCTATCCGGGAAGCCATTGACAAAAATGATGGTCCTGTTTACAAGGAGGAGTTAGAATCACTCCTGTCTTTATATCTGAATGACCTTGATATCACCAGTCTTGAAGGGTTACAGTACTGCTCTCACCTTGTCTCGCTTGAACTCCAGCGGAATGCGGTCATCGATATCTCTCCATTGGTATCGATGAATAGTTTGGTAAAACTTTGGATCACCGGAAACCAAATTTCTGATATATCTCCTCTAAAGTCTCTTACAGGACTTACCGACTTACAGCTTGGGAGTAATCGGATTTCGGATATAGCACCCTTAGTTGGGTTGAAAAACCTTTACTTTCTTGGTTTATCTGGTAATCAAATAGAAGACATAGCACCGCTAGAGGAATTAATTAACTTGGTTAATCTTGACCTTAACAATAACAAGATCAAGGACACTAAACCCTTGTCAAAGCTAACTAACCTTACGTCACTAACTCTTATGTTTAACCAGATTGAAGACATCAGACCACTCTCTTCTTTGATCAATTTAAAAAACCTTGACCTGAATGGAAACAAGATCACAAACATTTCAGCATTGGCTTCTCTTACAAATTTGGAAATGCTAAATATCAATGGTTCTACGAATGGAAATCAAGTTGAAGATATTTCAGCATTATCGCTTCTTAAGAAATTGGTTGAACTAAGGATCTGGAACAACAACATTTATGATCTCTCTCCACTAGCTGGTTTATCAAATCTCAGGACATTGTGGATCATTGAGGGTAATCCACTCAATACAGCATCACTGGAGATTGTTGAACAAATTAATAGTCAAGGAACTGACGTCAGGTGAAATATCAACCCTACATATATGCTTAAAGAAGGTTGTTAAATGCAACTACATAAATATTTCTGCGTTCTGCAGATCGATATAGATCGCCCCGCCTGGTACGACAGGCGGGGCTCCAAAAAGTCACAATGTAGCTGTCTAACTACACTGGTTTTTTGGTCATGAAATTAGGGAGGAAAATACTGAATATGTTTAAAAACAAGAAATTGGTTGTTCTTGTAGTTATAGCATGTCTCATCATCGGAACAATCCTCGGGACCCAGTTGGCTTTGGCCGATACAATTTATTATACACTAACGACCGGATGGCAGAACGTTACCGGAAACCAAAGTGAGAGCCCTTGGTGGTCATATGATGTGTCAGGCTGGTACAACATGAATGCGGCAAAAACTACGGTCTATTTCGATAGTATTCGTTATTACAACGGAAGTGGTGATGGATACAACCCATATTTCTTCGATACATGGATATATGACAACCTTGGTTATCATTCCTTCCAACATGTTGGTTTTACAGGACAATACATTAATGGTATTAACAGAACCCTAAATCCAGAACCTGATGATTGTTTCGATCAAATGAGTGCATCAAACGATAATGTAATTCTACAACAATATATAAAACGTTTGGGTTCAACATATTCCGACTGGGTAAATTGCTGGACAAATCAATAAATTTAGTTTGTCGGTCAATAATGGAGGCGATAATAATATGCGTATAAAAATAATATTGCTGACGGTAAGTCTCATAGCCGTAACAGCGGCTATTTCGTTCGGTATTGTTCGTAGTACAACTAATACAGTCACAGCCCAAGAAAAAGTGAATGGCGATGGGACATCAGTCCAGGCAATGTCATTAGATGATGCCGCTCGAATCGCTGGCTATAAAGTGGTGACCTTAAATCCCAGTGTGGTAGCTTTACTTTCGACTGCTAGTTATACAATTGATGTTCAGTTCGTTGGTCCCGATCCTAAGGCACCTTTATTCAAAGCCGTGGTTCAAGATTGGCAATTGCAGGATGGGGCATGGGTGCATTTCGTTCAAGCTCCTGGCCTAGATATCGCTGGTGAGTCAGTTGATGTCGCGAATACTGTTGGTGGAAGGTTACTTTATAAAGCCGAGGGTGAAACACCTGCCAAGCTTTCCCTTTACTGGCAGGTTGGTAACATGGGATACAGCTTGAGTGGAATTCTGACAGGGATTGTTAATGAAGATTTACTAACTTCTTTGGCAAATTCCACCGTAAATCAGTAACTCAACAGAAGGCCTAATGATACAAGGCTGAGGTACTCTGAAACGGTGACCTCAGCCTTGTAGTTTGTGACCATATTAATATCGTATGGACAGGCCATAATAAAAAGATTGGCCAACCGGCTCAAGACGAACAAGTATCGCCAAGCCATTTTTATTCTAACCGTTAGTGTAATTTATACTGACCGAAGAACTAAATATTTAATTAGTCCTTTACTCGTTTGAGTGAAATTTAGGTTGACAAGGGTATGACGATATGGCACTATGGAGGAGCGAATGATATATGGCAACTGTCGTATCCGATATCACGCTCTAATATGAGATACGCTGATACCGGCTTCAACCTTGAGATTGACCTGACCCGCAGCAATATTGAGCGGGTGGCTACCGATCCTTCTTTGTCAGCGCAGTATTTCGGCGGTATGGGTACTAACGCCCGGTTGTTGTGGGATAGAGTCCCCCCGGAAACTGAGCCTTTCTCACCTGACAACCTGCTGGTTTTCGGTGCCGGGCTACTTTGCGGCACGCCTGCGGTGGGCGCCAACCGCACCGTCGTCTCCACCTATTCACCCCAGACGCTCCTCTTAGCCAACTCAATGATGGGTGGTTTTTTCGCTCCCGAGCTTAAGTTTGCCGGGTACGACAAGATTATCTTAAGCGGGAAGTCGCCCGAACTAGTATACATCTGGATTAATAACGATAAGGTGGAAATTCGTGACGCCACACACCTGCGCGGGAAAGGCGCTGGTGAGACAGCCGAGATTATCAGAAAAGAACTGAACGAACCGTTTGCTCAGGTGGCGGCTATCGGGCTGGCGGGTGAAAACCGGGTGTTCATGGCCTCCATCGAGCAAGGCCGTTCCAGCGCCAGCCGGCTTGGCATCGGCGCTGTTATGGGAGACAAACATGTCAAGGCTATCGCAGTACGTGGCACGCGAGACGTCAACGTGGCGCGTCCCGCCGAGTTCATCAAACTCTGCAACGAGGTGCTCGATTTCATCAAGGTCCGCGATAAGAACCCGATCCCTGGCGTGATGCCGATCCTCGCCGGCCTCGGCTCGCCGCAGGAAATGAAACTGTTCGACGAGCAGTGGCATACGACCAGCTTCATGTGGGGTAACTCTCGTACCCGCCGCAAGGATTTTTGGACAGTCGAGATCGAGCAGAAGTGGCGCGAGACTCAGGAGAATGTGCGCACACGTCTCCTTAGCTGCTACAATTGCCCCCTGAAATGCGGCGCGGCCATCTCTGTCCCCGGCGTTCCGGTATACATGATGAAATGCTACTCGAAACTGACTTACACCATGGCCGCCTATTCTGATCTTGATTTTGGTTTCAGGATCGCCCAGCGAGCCACCGACTATGGCGTCGATGGCTTCTCTATGCCGCAGGTGATGGCTTTCGCCCTCGAACTTCTCGAAGCTGGCATACTTACTGGCGCCGACTTTCCCGGTATGCCCGCCGACACCGAGGGACGCTTCTACTGGCTACTCGACTCCATCGTGCGGCGGGAAGGGATTGGAGACGTACTGGCCGATGGCACTTATTGGGCAGCCCGGAAGATTGGCAAAGGCGCCGAACAGTTCGCCCACAACAACATCAAGAAGCACGAGCAACTGCCCCTCAAGCTGGGGATGCTCAACCCCATATATTTCCTGATGTATGCCACGGGTGAGAAGATTAACATCACACAGATCGAAGGCCAGTTTCCCCAGGAGCCTTTCCCGACAAGGGAAGAGCGCGAGGCGTTCGTCAAGGACTGGATACAGGTACCCGATGAGCGGTTCAAGCAGTATTTCCTTGACTGGGAACCGCGTGGCGAAAAGTCAAATCCCTATTACCCCACAGTCGAGATGTGTTGTGAAATCGTCGACTGGATGGAGCGGATGCATTACATCGACGACTCACTCGGCATCTGCGCCGGGTTATCGTCGTTCCCCCTTAAGCCGCCATACCACATGCATAACTTTCCAGCATTCATTTCCGCGGCAACCGGGATCGACATCGATGAAGCTGGCTTGATACAGGTGGCTCGGCGGAACCGGAACCTGCTCAGGGCAATCAACATCCGGCGAGGAATGAGACGGGCCGATGAGAAACCACCCGAAAACCATTGGCGACGACGTTACCCCGAACTGGAGGCCGCACTCCTTGATGCCTACTACCGGTTAAAGGGTTGGAACGACCAGGGTATCCCAACCATCGAGTCCCTACGAGGACTTGGCCTCGACTTCATCACTGAGGATTTCATACAGCGCGGCATTATCCAATAACAGGACACGGACATGGCCAAAAAGAAGACAATCAAAACGATCACCGTTGATCTTGAGAAGTGTAACGGTTGCCGCGCGTGCGAGGTGATTTGCGCCGCTTTCCATGCAACGCCAAAATACGGGACTGGAAATCCTGCCCGCTCACGCATCCGTCTTATCAACCAGCCGGTTAAAGATATCTACCTGCCGATACTCGCCGGCCAGTATACTCCAGCTGAATGCCCCGGCCGTACCAGGTACACGGACAGCGGCAAGGAATTTGAGGAATGCGATTACTGCCGGGCAGTATGCCCTTCCCGTGATCTGTTCAAAGAACCGGACTCGGGACTGCCGGTAATCTGCGACATGTGCGAGAGCGATCCGCCGCTGGCGAAGCCCGTGTGCGTCCAGTGGTGCCTTAACGATGCACTCATCTACGAGGAGCGTGAGGAGGAAGTCGAGGAGTCCGCCAAGCTCGATGAAATGCAGGCGGGTGTGGATGAGCTTGTCGACAAGTTTGGACTGCAAAAAGTCCTCGATACCGTCTTAAGGCTGGCTAGCGACTCCCGACAGGGTATGAGGAAAAAGGAATGACCCCGGAAGTCGTTCCGACGCTGCGCGAGGCACGCACTAACCGTACTGAATGGGCAGCCGGACTTGATGTCAAAACCTTTATCGAAGGTATGGAAATCCTGCATTGCCCCGGTTGTTACTTTACTTATGACACTAGAATGAAAAAGGTCTCCCGGCCGTCAGCGATGAACCGGGAATTAAGATCAAGGACATTGCCGAAATCATCCAGGAAGTAAACTAACAATGGACTTGGAAAAAGGACGAAACTATATCGGCGACCGAAATTTTGGTGACGTGATGGTCGTCGGCGGCGGTATCAGCGGCATCCAGGCGTCGCTGGACCTTGCCAGTTCGGGCTTCAAGGTCTTTCTCGTGGAAAAGCAGCCGGCCATTGGCGGCCACATGGCGCAACTGGACAAGACCTTTCCCACCAACGACTGCTCCATGTGAATACTTTCCCCGAAACTGGTCGAGGTCGGCCGGCAGAAAAACATCGAGGTCCTCTCCAACACGGAGGTCCTCGGTATCGAAGGTGAGGCGGGTGACTTCACGGTCACCCTACTCAAGAAGCCGCGCTATATCCGTGAGGACAAGTGCCGGGGTTGCACCACATGCGTCCAGTACTGTCCGGTCACCTATCCGGACGTCTACAATCAGGAAATATCAAAAAACAAGGCGATCCACATCCACTACGCACAGGCCATCCCGCTCGTCGCCTACATCGATGACAGTTGCCTTTATCTCAAAGAGAAGAAGTGCCGCGCCTGCCAGCGGGTATGCTCCAACGGTGCCATCGATTTCAACCAATCACCGGAAAAGATAGAGGTCAATGTCGGGGCAGTAGTCCTTGCCCCCGGTTTCCAGACGTATGATCCGCGGACCGCTGACGATTATGGCTATGGTCGAATGCCAAATGTGGTCACCAGCCTTGACTACGAGCGAATATTATGTGCTACCGGCCCCTACGAGGGAGAGATCAGACGACCCTCGGATGGTACACGCCCCCACCGGATAGCCTGGATACAGTGCGTCGGCTCGCGGCGGATTACGCCCGGGGGCCACAGCTACTGCTCGGCTGTCTGTTGCACTTATGCCCAGAAACAGGTGATCCTGACCAAAGAACACGACCCAGCAGTTGAGTGCACCGTTTTTCACAACGATATCCGCTCTTACGGTAAAGACTTCGAACGCTACTTTGAGCGGACCGAGAAGTTGCCCCGCGTCCGCTTCATCCGCAGTTACGTTTCGCTGGGCCGAGAGGTGCCGGATAGCCGGAACGTCACCATCCGGTACGCAACCGCAGACAAGGTGTGCGAGGAAGAATTTGACATGGTCGTACTCTCGGTCGGGATTGTGCCGCCCGCCGGCTTTGAAGACCTCGCCGGCAGGTTCGGGATTAATCTCAATGCACACGGTTTCTGCAAGACCGGCCCAGCCCTGTCCACGGATACTTCTCGGCCGGGTATTTTTGTGAGCGGCGCCGCTACCGGACCACTGGATATTCCGGAGTCGGTCTTCACGGCCAGCGCTACAGTTTCTCAAGTGGGGGCTTTACTCGGTTACCGCCGCGGCAGGCTATCTCAGGATAGAGAATATCCCCCGGAAAGGGACGCATCCAAAGAGGAACCACGCATCGGAGTATTCGTGTGTCGCTGCGGTGCCAACATCAGTCGAGTCGTGGATGTTCCGTCTACCGTTGAATACTCCCTCACGTTACCCAACGTTGTTCATGCCCGGGAGCAGCTTTTTTCCTGTGCTACTAACTGCGCCCAGGAGATTACCGACACGATCAAGGAATATGGGCTTAATCGAGTGGTCGTCGCCGCCTGCTCGCCCCGGACGCTCGAGCCTCTCTTCCGTGATACTGTCCGCGAAGCCGGCATCAACCAGTACTACTTCGAGATGGCTAACATCCGGGAGCACGACTCGTGGGTTCATGCCAGAGATCCGGAGGATGCGACGTTGAAGGCGAAGGACATCATCCGCACGTCGGTAGCTCGCGCTCGCCATCTTGAGCCACTCAAGGAATTCGAATTATCGGTCAACAAGGCTGCGCTGGTTGTTGGCGGCGGCATTGCGGGTATGGTCTGCGCTGTTTCGATCGCCGAACAAGGGCACGATGTCCACCTGGTCGAAAAGGAAGCAAACCTGGGTGGATATGGGCGTCGATTGTGCTACACACTGGAAGGGCTGGACGTCCAGGCATACCTGCATGATCTGGTGAAGAAGGTATATCAACATCCGCTCGTGCACGTGTATACTGGCGCGCAAATTGTGGACGCGACCGGTTATGTCGGCAATTTTGTGACTACGGTCAAGTATGTCCGGGGAGTCGTTAATATTGAGCATGGCGCTACCGTTATTGCTACTGGAGCTGACGAATACCGACCGATAGAGTATCTGTACGGACGGGACGACCGTGTCATGACCGGAATTGAGCTTGAGGAAAAGATAGCGAAGAATGATCCGGCCGTGACCGGCGCCCGGAACCTGGTTATGGTCCAGTGCGTTGGTTGCCGCAACAAAGACCGGGACTATTGCAGCCGGGTCTGCTGCACGCAGTCGATAAAGAATTCCCTGGCTCTGAAAACGGTCAATCCAGCGATGGACATCACAATCATCTACCGCGATATGATGACATACGGATTCCGCGAGGACTATTACCGGGAGGCAGCTGATCGTTTCGTGAGATTCGTCCGCTACGACCCGGACAATCAGCCGAGGGTGGTGGCGGTCGAAGAAGGTGGTCGCCAGGTCTTGCACATCACTATGATTGAACCTGTCCTGGGTAAAGAGATTGCCATCGACACCGATATTTTAACGCTAGCGACAGCGGTCATACCTTCCGCTGAAAACCATGAAGTGTCCCGGTTGTTCAAGGTATCACTCGGCTCTGATGGCTTTTTCAAGGAAGCTCATGTGAAATTGAGGCCAGTCGACTTCGCCGCTGATGGTATTTTCCTTTGCGGGATGGCGCATTATCCCAAGCACATTGGCGAGTCAATCAGCCAGGCCCACGGCGCGGCGGGGCGGGTCGTCGCTCTGCTATCGCGCGAATCGGTCACTGTCTCGGGCGCCGTCTGCGACGTGAATGAAAAGAAGTGCATCGGCTGCGGGGTGTGTAAATTAGGCTGCACGTATGGTGCTATTGAGCTTCATGATACTCCGCAGGGTCAGAAAGCAACAGTCAACCCGGTACTGTGTAAAGGTGATGGCTTGTGCGTTTCGAACTGCCCGACTGGGGCAGTCAACTTGAGGCACTTTACCGACGAGCAGCTTGCCAGCGAGATCGATGCTCTGTTTCCGGATAACGTCCCGGTGAGAAAAGTATGACGATCAGTTTCGAGTTTAAACCGAAGATTCTGGGGCTCGTTTGCCACTGGTGAGGGTACGGCGCTGCCGATCTGGCTGGAGTTTCCAGGCTGCAGTACGCTACCGAGGTCAGACTGGTGCGTGTCATGTGCACCGGCCGGATAGACCCAACGTTGGTATTTCGCGGATTTGCCAACGGGACTGACGGCATCATCATTGTTGGTTGTCGCCTGAATGAATGCAACTACACCACCCACGGTAACTACGCTGCACTCAACAAAACAAGCCTTTGCAAGCGGCTAATGGAATACGTCGGCATCGACCCGGCCAGATTACGCATCGACTTCATGTCTTCCGGTGAAGGTATCCTTTTCGCTGACACGATGAATGATTTCGTAGCAAGCATCAAAAAGCTCGGGCCGCTTGGTCGCGGCGAGGGTCTGGGAGCGGCTGAACTGAAATCCAAAGCCAGACGGGTCATTCACCTCGTCCCCTACATCAAACTTACGATGAGGGATAAGCTGGCTGCTCGACCGGCCTCTGTCGAAGAATACGACCAGCTCTACACCCCCGGGGACATAGACGGACTTCTCCGTGGAGCGTTCTCTTATCACATCGACCCGGAAAGGTGTCACGCCTGCATGATTTGCCTCCGGAGGTGCCCGGTCGAGGCGATTTCTGGTGGTAAAGGACAGAAGCACAACATCGACCAAACGAAATGCATTTACTGTGGCACTTGTCTTGAGGTCTGCCCACCACGTTTCGGCGCTGTGGTCAGGATGATCACTGATTCATTTATGACACCAGAGAAGACCGGTAAGTAATTTGGAGTCGGCTTAGCCCCTGCTATCTTGCTACCGCGCAGTCGAATTTCGCCGAATACTTCGTTTACCGGCTTTCGTTCCTGTGCGTCGTCCACACGAGTCAGTCATTCAGAAGCAAACGTTGTGGAAGATTCCATACCCGGTACAACGGGTGAATTTTGAATTCCCCTTGCTTTACCTTGTTTGACATCTTCAAAGCGTAGTCATAAACTGTAGCCACTTGGGAGGATGGTGAATAATTGTCCGAAGTGTAGTACCTGTAGTCGCAAATACGTCTGATAACAGCGACACGAATGCCCAAGACATATTTACGAAGGAGATTCCGAAAGCGTGATCTCCTTCAAGACTCGACACTTCTTCCAGTCATAATTGAATAATGGCAACCAAGGAGGGGATTAAATGGCAATGGAAAAATCAAGAGAAGAAATACTGGTCGATGACCGGAAATTAAGGGCAGAGATCGAGAAGAAACACGGCAAATCAGTGGAGGAGCTCTACCGAGAGAGGGAAAAGAGGTTGTGGGATGCCATTACACTCAAGGTACCGGATAGAGTACCGGTTCTCTTTGGAGGAAGCTACGCGGCGTGCAAACACGTCGGCATACCTTTCTCAAGCGTCTATTATGACGCTCCGGCCTGGAAGAGTGCCATGAAAAGAATGTTAGCGGATTTTGAACCTGACGGCTACGGGACAATCACCGCCGGGGCTGGTACGTCCCTTGATATTCTTGATTCAAATTACAACTGGCATCCCGGAGGCAGACTTCCTGCTCATACGCCCCACCAGATAAATGAGCAGGAGTTTATGAAAGAGGATGAGTATGACCACTTTCTCTTTGACCCTTCCGATTACATAATCAGATGCTGGCTGCCGCGGGTATATAACTCGATGAAGCCGTTAGCCAAACTCCCACCCCTTATGGATATGGGGATCAACATGGCATCTGTGGTTACCATCCTTGATTCACCGGGATTCGAGCAGTTTGCCAGTGACATGAAAAAGGCCGGCGCAGAACAAAAGAAATGGGATCGGGCTGTAGGCGACTTCAATAAAGAGATGGCTTCTCTCGGTTTTCCTCAGGACCCATTCTGGGGGCGAGGGGGGGGAGTCCAGCCACCTTTCTCCGGCTTTACCAATAGTTTCCGGGGTTTCAAAGGCGCAGTCCTCGATATGTTCCGCCAACCAGACAAGCTGAAAGCCGCTCTTGAGAAATTACTGGAGTTTCGGATTCGTCGGGCGAGACCGGCAGTAAATCATGATAACAGGCCTGCAATCGGTGGGGCTGCAGAAGCCCATAGGGTATCCGATGAGTTCTTGTCAAAGAAGCAGTTTGAAGAGTTTGTCTGGCCCAACTGGAAACGGGCTATTCAAACAACCTTTGATCTGGGCTATGATATCATCGCCATGCTTATGGAAGGACGGCGGGACAACCAACTGGAGTACCTTACCGAGTTCCCCCGGGGGACTTTCTACCTCAAGATTCAAGATACAAATATGTTTCGGGCCAAGGAAATCCTGGGTGACCGAGCCTGCCTGGCCGGAAATGTACCTATTTCATTGCTGTGCGCCGGTTCACCCTCAGAGGTAGAAGAATACTGCAAAAAGCTTATACAGGTCTGCGGCAAGAACGGCGGTTTCATCTTGACCACTTCGACGACTGGCTACGGAGAAACCAGACCAGAGAATGTAAAAGCGATGATAGATTCAGTCGAGAAATACGGTCGATACTAGGCGCTTCTTTTATATATCGGTAAAAACCTGATCATTTGATGCTGCCTGGATTTCTTGCAGCGGTTTCGACTGCTGCAATTGTCTCAAACTTTTTTTTCCGCAGTATCAAAATGTCGTTAAAAAGAGTTAATTTTTGAGCACATTGTAGTTGGAAAAGTCTCCGAATTATTGGCCTTAAATCAGGGGCAGATCCAACTGGTGAAAACCATGAGTTAACAAGTGGTATCGTTACTGGGGGCAACTCAATAGAACCAGATGAAAACGGTGATGTGATTCTCGACCAGGAGATCGTGCTATAGAAATAAGCTTGATTAATAAACATGGTTTAGCTAATACTGTGCCGATATACAGGAAAGCAAATTTTCAATATTACACAAAAGGGAGTTACACAAATGGAAAACCGTCAAAATATGCTATTTGAATTTATCATGAAACACACGCAAGACGGCAAGCAGGAAGCAATGAAAGCGACCCTAGCGGAGAACCTCAAGCCGCCGCAAGGGGGTAACTTTGACCCGGACGCGGCAAAGAGAGGCATTGAGGTCATAACATCCATGTTGAAACCGGAAGCTGTGGCAGAATTTCACAGGATGATGGACCCTTTCGGCGATACGGAAAACAGCAACGAACCGCCAGAAATAAAGAACATGCTGAAGCAGCCAAACAGGTACAAATGGAGAGATGCTACTCCAAATGTTTCAGAAGATAAAATACGTGAGGCACAAGCGTACGCTGAAAGAGCGCACGAGATGAAATGCGACTGTTGGCATCGTTGCGCATTATTCGGTGATTGCAAGGCATGCATAGTGTTTCATCTGTACATGTGGCAGTTCCCAACTTGCCAAAGGGCTCTGTTGGGGAGTCTGGAAGAGCACTATATTGTATTTAGCCGCGATACGGAGTACAAAGCGCAAGCATAGACATTACCGATTATTATGATGAAAGGATGCACAAGAATGCAAGACGAGAAAAACATACTGGCACAGCCGAACAAGTTCAAATGGAGAGAGAATCCTCCGAAAGTTACACCCAGGGAAATACGTGGGGCAATGGCAAGCGGTCGCGAAGCGTACAAGTTTGAATGTGAATGTTGGAATACCGAATGTCCCAACCACGGCGATTGCCGGAAATGCGTCGTATTTGAAATGTGTTTGAAACAGTTCCCAACTTGCGAAAGGGATCTGTTGGAGAAATTGAAGGAACACTATATCGCACATAGCGGCGATAAATAGTACATATTCAAAAGCAAATTGACGTGCCCCCCTTAATTGACTTGCGGAGAAATAAAATCTGGACTTTGTGTTAAGCTGGTTTCGGTCAAGGAGGGTGGTAATGTTGAATAACCGTCAGGATGCATTCGGCCACGGCATGGTCGACTATCTCAACGGGAAGTCAGGGGTAGAAATCGTTGAGCGAGATGACGGGCTGATAGAGCCGAATGGAGGACCAGCGGTATACTTCGTTCCATATAAGAAATGGCATCCGCTTGAGAAAAAAGCGGTCAGATACGCCAGGGGGCGGGTTCTCGATGTTGGGTGTGGTGCGGGTCGACATACCCTCTACCTTCAGGAGAAAGGGTTTACCGTGGTAGCTATTGACAACTCGCCATTGGCTGTAGAAGTTTGCAGGAAAAGGGGAGTTGAAGACGCGAGGGTTCTGTCAGTTTTCGATATTAGTTCTGCACTTGGCATCTTCGATACAATATGGTTATTAGACAATTTCAGCTTGTTCGGCAACCCGGAGAGATCCAGACGGCTTCTCAAACGTTTGTATAAGATCACCTCTGCAAAGGGAAGGATACTTGCTTCCTCGGCTGATCCTTGCGCTGGTGATGACCCCGATCACCTGGCTTACCATGCAGCTAACCGGGCAAAGGGTAAAATGCCGGGGCAACTGAGAATCAGGGTACGATACAAGCGATTTGCCACACCTTGGATTCAGTTTCTTCTTGTGTCGAAACAGGAATTAGAGAGTATCCTTGAAGGCACAGGCTGGAGAGTCGAGAAATACGTCGACGCTAGAACGCCGCAATACCTGGCTATCCTGAGTAAAAAGAATCTATGACGCCTAGCGGAGTTACAAGAAGTAAACACTGGAAATCCTTGTGAAAAAACTAAAAAGGGACAGGTTTAACACCTGTCCCTTTTTTAGTACCCGGAATGTACTAACTTTCAAGTTTCCTGTTGTGCTGCAAACAATGCATATTTTGAATCAGATTGTTGAGTAAAAGATGATAAAGAGGTGTCACTTTGGTGAGCCGTGCAGGACTCGAACCTGCGACCAGCTGATTAAAAGTCAGCTGCTCTGCCAACTGAGCTAACGGCCCCTGAACTGAACCTTTTGATTTTAGCATATGTCCCCGCCGGGTTGCCACTCTCAGTCTTGTCTAATACAAGATGAGCCTGAAGGGAAGGTAGATTCCAATACAAGATG